>NZ_JBBNMZ010000002.1:0-265876 GCF_040098165.1 Collinsella sp. CLA-JM-H32 | reverse complement strand
TCACGGCCTCGCCGGTGTCCGCGTCGAGGGCGCAGACGGTGGTCGACCTCAGGTGGACGTCCATCCCGAACGCGGTAGAATACTTTGGCATGGGAGCCTCCCAACCTCGTTGCGGCGCGGCTGCGCCCATGGCACTTCAACATCATTGTCGCAGCCCCGACCCGCGGTCACGAGCGGGGGCTCCTATCTTTTTAGTGCCCTCGGATTGGGTCATAGTGTCTGTTCGCGCCAAAACATCGGCGTTGCCGGGCCGGCACTTGGGGACGTTCCTTTTCTGTCGGCACCTGGGGACACTCCTTAGTCATTGGGGACGCTCTTAAACGACTAGTCTGGGCGGCGGCCGTGTGCTGCTGTCCGCGTGGCGGCGTATAATCGGCGGCAGATGACTTGGACGTTAGGAAACCATGACCGATAGCATGCAGCAGATGGCGCTCGACACGCTCGGCGCCTATTTTGGCTACACCTCGTTTCGCCCGGGACAGGACCACATGGTCGATGCGATCCTTGCCGGTCGCGATGCGCTGGGTGTTATGCCCACGGGCGCCGGCAAGTCCATTTGCTACCAGGTGCCCGCGCTCATGCTGCCCGGCATCACCTTTGTGGTGAGTCCGCTGCTGTCGCTTATGGAGGACCAGACCCGTGCGTTGCTTGCGGCGGGCGCGCGGCCCAGCTATCTCAACTCCAGTCTTACTCCGGCCCAGCAAAACACCGTGCTCAAGCGGGCGCGCGAGGGCCGCTACCAGCTTATGTACGTGGCGCCCGAGCGCTTGCTCGAGCCGCGCTTTTTAGCCTTTGCGCAGGAGGCCGCGAGTTCTGCCGGCATTGGCGTGCCGCTCGTGGCCATTGACGAGGCCCACTGCGTGAGTCAATGGGGCCAGGATTTCCGCCCCGCCTACCTGCAGATTCGCGAGTTCATCGATTCCCTGCCGCAGCGCCCCATCGTGGCGGCCTTTACCGCCACGGCGACCGAGCGCGTGCGTGCGGACATTCAGCAGATGCTCGGCCTGCAAAACCCCGCGACGGTGGTGACGGGCTTCGATCGCAAGAACCTCTACTTTGGCTGCGAGGAGATGGGCGACAAGGCCAAGGCCGCGTGGGTGCGCGACTATGTGATTGCGCATTCGAGCGAGAGCGGCATCGTGTATTGCTCGACCCGCAAGACGGTCGATGCGCTGGCAGGTGAGCTTGCCGAGGCGCTGGGCCCCAGCGGCATTCGCGTTGGCCGCTACCATGCCGGCATGGGCAACGACGCCCGTCGTCAAAGCCAGCGCGCCTTTATCGACGACGATACCCAGGTGATGGTTGCCACCAACGCCTTTGGCATGGGTATCGACAAGCCTAACGTGCGCTACGTGATCCATAACAACGTGCCCGAGAGCATCGAGGCCTACTACCAGGAGGCGGGCCGCGCCGGTCGCGATGGCGACCCGGCCAGCTGCCATTTGCTGTGGAACGGCAACGATTTTCGCATGCGCCGCTTTTTGATCGATCGCGGCGACGCTGCCGACGAGGCGCTTGACGATGAGCAGCGCGCGTGGGCACTCCAGAATCGATATCGCCTGCTCAGCCAGATGGAGGGCTACTGTAATACCACCGGCTGTCTGCGCGAATACATGCTGCGCTACTTTGGCGACGAGGCCGCGGCCGAGCATGCTGCTGCGGCTGGTGCGGGCGCCACCGCCACGGATGACGCCGAGGGCTGCGGCAACTGCAGCAATTGCCTCACGCAGTTCGAGGTCGAGGACGTCACTGACATGGCCCGCGCCGCCGTGCGCTATGTGGCCACGCGCCCCATGCGCTTTGGCAAGTCGCTGATCGCCGACGTGCTCCACGGCGGCAACACCGAGCGCATTCGCCAGATGAACCTGGATCAGGACAGTGGCTATGGTGAGCTGTCGAGCGAATCGGTCGGACGCATTAAGGACATCATCGGGCAGCTGTGCGGGCGCGGCTATTTGGCTACCTCGCAGGGGCAGTACCCGGTCGTGGGACTGGGCCCGCGCGCCGGCGAGGTCGAGGACGAGGTGTTTGCCTTTACCGTTAAGCGTCGTGCGTCCAAGCGCAAGGCCTCGGCCCGCGCCCGCCGCGCCGTCGATCTGCTGCGCGAGGAGGCCGAGCTGGATCAGCGCCCGCGTGTTGGCGACGATGCCGAGCTGTTCGAGCGCCTGCGTGCCCTCCGCAAGGAGATCTCGACGGAGCTGGAGATGGCGCCGTACATGGTCTTTTCCGACAAGGCCCTGCGCGGCCTGTGCCGCCTACGCCCACAGACGCGCGACGAGCTTATCCAGGTCAACGGCATCGGCGAGAAAAAGGCCGACGCCTTTGGCGAGCAGTTTATGGCGGCGATTGAAGAGTTTGAGTCCGAGCATGCACGGAATGGAGCATAACGATGGCATCCGATGATAAAACCGAGCGCACTGAGGTGTCCGCTGTGCCGCTGTACCAGCAGGTTATGGACGACCTAAAGGGCGAGATCGCGCGTGGCGTGTACGCATCCGGCTCGCGCATTCCTTCCGAGATGGAGCTCGCGAAGTACTACGGCGTGGGACGCATCACCGTGCGCCGCGCCATCGAGGAGCTGTCGCGCGCGGGGTATCTCAACCGCCAGCAGGGGAGGGGCACGTTCGTGTGCGCGCCCAAGCTCAAGCGCAAGATTGTCCAGAAGGGTGATGTTCAGAGCTTTTCCGAGGGTTGCGCTGCCAACGACATGGTGCCGGGTGCGCGCCTGGTATCGCGCACGGTGGTTGCGGCGACGCGCGAGGACGCGGCGTTCTTTGGCGTAGAGCCCGGCTGCGAGCTTATCGTGGTCGAGCGCGTGCGCACGGCCGACGGCATCCCCGTCATGCTCGAGAACAACGCCTTTGTGCTGGCTGACCATCCCTATCTGCAGACACTTGCCGATAAGGACCTCACCGATAACTCGATCTTTGCGCTCGTTGCCGAGCATTCGGGCCGCGCGCCGCTCAAGTCCGACCCTTGCACCGTGGAGATTGCGCTTGCCGATGCTCAGGCGGCCCCGCTGTTGGAGGTGCCGGTCGGCGAGCCGCTCTTCTATATGGAGGCGTACTTTACCGATGCGGACGAGCGGCCCTTGCTGCTCGGACGCCAAAAGATCGTGGGCTCGCGCTACGTGTTCGACATCTAACGTCCATAGATAGAACAACATAGAACAAGTTTGGTGAAATGACTTCACGAGCGTCGTCGTGCGTGCTATAAATAGGACAACATAGAACGACCGCAGGTACGAGCTGTCGTCGTTCAAAACCGCCACACAAGGAGGAGCATCACCGTGAACGCACGCGATCTGGTTCAGGAAATTATCGAGCGCAAGGGCAAGATTGAGAACGTCTTTTGGATCGCCTGCGGCGGTTCGATGATCGACCTGATGCCGGCCAACGAGCTGCTCAAGCGCGAGGCCACCACGTTTGCCTCGACGGTCTACACGGCGCGCGAGTTTTGCCTGATGGCTCCCAAGAGTCTTGGCGAGAAATCACTCGTCATCGCCTGCAGCCACAGCGGCAATACGCAGGAGGTCGTCGACGGTTGCGAGATGGCGCTGGCAGCCGGCGCCGAGGTCGTGGCCATGACCGACTGCGAGGGCTCCAAGATTGATAACGGCAAGTGGACCACCTGGGTCTATCCGTGGGGCGAAGGCGTGCCGCAGGCCGAGGTTCCGCAAGGCATCGGCGTCCTGATGGCTGCCGAGCTGCTCGACCAGCAGGAGGGTTACGAGGCACTCGCCGACATGTACGCCGGCCTTAAGCAGATGGATGCGCTGTTGCCCGCTGCCCGTGAGAAGGTCAACGCCGAGCTGGGCGATCGCTTTGCCGAGCTCTGCCAGCAGCACAAGTTCTTCTATATCCTGGGCTCCGGCCCCAACTTTAGCCAGACCTATGCCATGGCGATCTGCTCGCTCATGGAGATGCAGTGGCAGCACTGCTGCTACATCCACTCCGGCGAGTACTTCCATGGCCCGTTCGAAGCCACCGAGCCCGGCGTGTTCTACTTTGTGCAGCTCGGATCGGGCGAGTGCCGCCCCATGGAGGAGCGCGCTCTTGCGTTCCTCAACACGCACACCGATACCGTCATGGTGCTCGATGCGCTCGAGTACGGCGTGGGTGAAGTGCCTGCCAGCGTGCGTTCGTACCTGGAGCCGATCTTCTTCTACGCGATGAGCTGCGAGCTGCGTGCCGCCCGCGGCAAGGTGTTCGACCACAGCCCTGAGATTCGTCGCTACATGGGCATCGAGCGGTACTAGGTAACGGGAAAAGCATTCACCTTCGATTCGCAAGCGAACAGCGTGCGTAAAAAGCGGGCCGCGCCGGTGGGTTTCCGGCGCGGCCCGCTTAGTATCGCGCATAGATTCGCAAGGTTGCGGCAGCCAGCGGCTTACTTGGCGTCGTAGGCCTCGGTATCCCACCAATCGAGCTGGGCGATGTTGTCGCGGATGTGCTGGCAGCTCTTGTGGAAGCCCTCGAGCTCGTGCTCGGAAAGGTCCAGCGTGTAGACCTCCTCGACGCCCTCGGCGCCGATCACGCACGGCAGGGAGGTAAAGATACCCTCCTCGCCATACTGGCCGGTCATGAGCGTGGATGCCGAAAGCACGGCGTGCTCGTTGTGCAACACAGCGGCGCAGACGCGCGCGGCGGAGTTGGCGACGGCGTACTCGGTGCACTGCTTGCCCTGGTAGGTCACATAGCCGCCCTTGCGTGCGAGCTCCTCGATCTCCATGTGGTCGAAGGCATACTTGTCGGGGTTCTCGGCCTGAAGTTCGTTAAGGCTCTTGCCGGCGATGGTTGCGGCCTTAAAGGCTGCCAGCTGGCTAAAGCCATGCTCGCCGATCATGTAGGCGTCGATGGACTTGGGGCTCACGCCGACCTTCTTGGAGATCTCGGTACGCAGGCGGGCAGAGTCCAGGCCGCAGCCCGAGCCGATAATCTTCTTGGGATCGTAGCCGGTCAGATGCCACAGCTCGGTGCACACGACGTCGCAGGGGTTGGAGATGCTCACGAAGATGCCGTCAAAGCCGGCGTCGACGATGCGCTTGGCAAAGGTGCGGGCGGCGTCGGTGGTAAAGAACAGCTCGCCGTCGCGGTTGCCGGCGGCCAGCGCGACCTTGCCGGCGGCGTTGACGATGACGTCGCAGCAGGCTAGCTCCTCGTAGTGGTCATAGCAGTTGACGATCTTGGTGTTGTACGGGACAAACGAAAGGGAGTCGCGCAGGTCCTGGACCTCGGACGTCACCTTGGCCTCGTTGATATCGCACAGGTACAGCTCATCGGCAATGCCCTGCATGAGCAGGCTGTTGGCGACATGTGCTCCTACGTGGCCCTGGCCGACCACACCGATCTTACGCGTCTGGTACATATATGTATCCTTTCGGCCGAGTTTTTCGCGTCGAACCATTGTAGCGTCCTGCTGCCACTTTGCTAGGCTAAAGCGCCATAGATTTTTGGGCATGCCTTAATCTCTACTTTTGGAGTGATTTGGGCCGCTGACGGCATCGCTGGGCGATATGCTCGCGCGGATGGGGCCGCTCGTTGTACCATAGCTGCAACTGACTCGTAAGGAGCATCCATGCCCATTCGCATCCCCGACGCCCTCCCTGCCGCCGCGCAGCTCGAGAGCGAGAACATCTTTGTCATGACCGAGTACCGCGCGCTGCACCAAGACATCCGTCCGCTGCGCGTGCTCATCCTCAACCTCATGCCCACCAAGATCGCCACCGAGACGCAGATCATGCGCAAGCTCTCCAACACGCCGCTGCAGGTGGAGGTGGACCTGCTGCGCACGAAAACGCACGAGGCCACGCACGTGAGCGCCGGCCACCTGGAGACGTTCTATCGCACGTTCGACGACATCCGCGACATCCACTACGACGGCCTGATCATCACGGGCGCGCCGGTGGAGCAGATGCCGTTCGAGGAGGTCGACTACTGGCCCGAGCTCTGCCAGATCATGGATTGGTCCACCACGCACGTGCACTCCACGCTGCACATTTGTTGGGGCGCGCAGGCCGGTCTGTACCATCATTACGGTATCCAGAAGTATGACCTGCCGGCAAAGGCAAGCGGCGTGTTCGAGCATTATCTGGTGAAGCCGCAAAGCCCGCTGGTCCGCGGCTTTGACGACCGCTTCTATGCCGTACATTCGCGCAACACCGATGTGCGTCGCGAGGACGTGGAGGCCGAGCCGCAGCTTGAGGTCGTGGCCGTGTCCGACGAGGTGGGCCTGTACATCGTCAAGTCGACCGACAGCCGTCGCTTCTTTGTCTTTGGCCATCCCGAGTACGATACCGACACGTTGCGCCTGGAGTACGAGCGCGACGTGAAGCGCGGCCTCAACCCTCAGGTGCCGGCGCATTACTTCCCGGGCGACGACCCCACCGCCGAGCCGCGCAACGTCTGGCGCAGCCAGGCTCAGCTGTTCTACACCAACTGGCTCAACTACTACGTCTACCAGACCACGCCCTACGACCTGGCCCGCGCCGGCGAGGAGCGCTAGGCTGCGGCTGCGGCCGTGACTGCCGCCGTAGCCGTCGCGCGACGAGCGTGGATAATTGGACACACGAGCGTGGATAATCGGACGCTTGTTGAATGGGCGTGGATAATCTCCCACTTTTGGTCGAGGAACAGGCCCAAAGTGGGAGATTTTCCACGCTCGATTTTTCTGCGGCTGTCGTAGGCGGCAGCACCACGCGTCGAGTGTTTACGGACCGCATCGCAAACTAGGTAGTTTTGAGCTGCGGCATATTTTCTTTTAATGAAATCGACGGCTTTTGAGGCATAAAAATGTGGAGACAGGGACCTCTGGACAACCGCTCTACCTGCATATATGGACCAGTGGCCTAAAACGTTCAAAACCGTCAAGCATTTGGCCAGCGCCTGGTCGGCATTTGGTCAGACTTTGCATGAAACCGTCTGGTACGTTTGCGCCGTTCCAAGAGTTGGGAGGCGACATGGCAAACATGACGGCGAATCAAAGACTCACATGCCACATTAAAGCGTGCGAGCAGCAGATGAGCTGCGTGTACGCGCGCACGACGGCGGAGGCAAAGCAGATTGAGCGGCGGGTGGAGGCGGGAAGCCTCGAAGCGGTCATGCCGGGGCTGTATGCGCGTCCGGAATACTGGTCCGAGCTTAAGTTTCGGCAGCGTTATCTGCATCGGGTGCGGGCGCTTGCGCAAAAGCATCCCGACTGGACATTTTGCTCCTATACGGCGGCTGTTATCTATGGCCTCTCGGTTTCGTATGCCAATTTGACGCACATCCATATCGCCGTGGCGCCGGCACGATCGACGACGCCAGGCTCTCAGGTCGTTCGCCATCGGTATGCTTATCGAACACGGGACAGCGAGATGGATATTGCCGTGACCGATATCGATCAAACGATTGTGGATTGCCTGGTCGATGCATCGTTTGTCGAAGGGCTGATCATTGCGGACTCGGCGCTCCATGAGCAGCTTTTGTCGAAGGAGCATCTCATTGAGGCAGTTAACAAGCTTGGCTTGAATCGCCGCGGTGTTGTGACGGCGCGTAGGGTTGCACGGTGTGCCGACGGCCTGTCGGAAAGCGGCGGCGAGTCCAAGGCGCGGGCGCTGATAATCGAGCGCGGCTGGCAGGTTCCGGAGCTGCAAGTTGAGCTGTTCGATCCGGTTGAGCCGGGAAGGCCGTATCGCGTTGACTATTTGTGGCGCGTGGGTGACCGGTTGATTATCGGGGAGTTCGACGGATTCGTTAAAAGCGAACAGGCGGCGGAGGAGGGCAAGCTCGCAAAGGCGCAATTTGACGAGCGCCAGCGCGAGTCGAGGCTTTCGATGCTCGATAACTGCAAGATTGTGCGCTTGTGCTGGGATGACCTAAAGGATCTGACAAAGCTCGACCGCAAGCTCAAGGTTGCCGGCGTGCCGCGTGCCTGCTGAGACGGTTGCAGGGCGTTAGGCTGCACGAGCGTGGAAATCCGGACGGACGAGCGTGGGAATTTAGACGCGCATTGGTTGAGCGTGGATTTTCGGACACACGAGCGTGGATTATCGGACGTTTGAATAATGAGCGTGGATAATCTCCCGTTTTTTGCCCCCGAACAGGCCCAAAGTGGGAGATTTTCCACGCTCATCTTGCGGGTGCGATACAACGGCATTTAGGCGCTGACGATGTTGGGTAGCGGCAGGTCGTGGGCGTCGGTGGGAACGCCGTCGACGCGCTGTTCGTCAAAGGCGATGCCGACGATTAGGCATTCAGGTGCAACTGTGGACAGGTAACGGTCGTAGCAGCCTCCGCCGTAGCCCAGGCGCGCGCCGGTGCGGTCGAAAGCCACGAGCGGCACGACAACCATGTCGAGCTCGGCGGCGGGCACGATGGGGCAGCGATTGCTGTCGATATCCGTAGCCGCGAAGGCCCGCGTGGGATGAGCGATAAACGGAGCCGTGGATACATCGCCGGCGGCGACCGCTCGCATGCACATGCGCTGGCTACATGCGGCGGCGTCGCTTGCCGAGAGCATGCACGGATAGGCTACGCGCCAGCCACGCGCGACGGCCGCGGCGGCAAACGCGGCAGGGTCGACTTCGGAACCCATGGCGGCATAGACGGCAACGGTGCGTTGGCCCGCATTGCCGCTGGGTTCCATCAGCTCAACAAGCCGCGCGCATACAACAGCAGACTTTGCCGCCCGAACATCCAAATCAAGAGCATCGCGCCGAGCAATCACCGCCCGCCGCAACTCAGCCTTATCCATCCCAGCCTCATCTCCCAAACCTACCAAAAAGGGACAGGTTTATTTTGGCAGGTTTTATCTGGGCAAACGCGACGGATTCATCTCAAACTGCCACAAAGGTGCCTATCCCCTTTGTGGCAGTTTGGCTCCCGCTTGGCTTTGTTGCGCAACAAGGACTGCATTTTTGGGTTTACCTTCATGATGGAAGGAATGAACCGAAAGGAGCCCGCCATGTTTTGTCGCTCGTGTGGCATGCCGCTTGTCGACGACGCCCTCTTTTGCCCCGTATGCGGCGCGCCCGTAGCGCCCGACCAGGTCGCGGCCACGCAGCAACCCCAGCCTGCCGCACCCGCTCCCCAGCAATACGTGCCTGTGCAGCAGCCCGCGCGGCGCAAGCGTTCCAAGAAGCCCCTCATCGCTCTCGTCGCGGCACTTGTCGTGGCGGCGGGTATCGGCGGTGGCGCGCTGTTCTACTTCACCCAGATTGCGACCACGCCCATCGACGAGAAAACCTTTCCGGACAGCGGCATGCGTGCGCTTGTTTCGACCAAGTACGACACCAACGGCGACGGTCGCATCTCGCGCGACGAAGCCAAGGCGGTGACATCGGTCGAGCTGGACGGCATCACGTCGACGCAGGGCCTGGGCAAGGTGTTCCCCAACGTTACCAGTGTGGAAAAAGGCGGGGACAAACTCGTCAACCTGGACCTTTCGGGCTGTGGCGACCTTAAGACTGTCGAGCTTGACTCGGCGAGCAACGTCACCGTCGTTAACCTGGACGGTTGCGACAACATCGAGAAGCTCGACCTCAAAAATGCCGAAAACCTTAAAAGCGTCGATCTTTCGGGTAAAAAGAAGCTCGCCACGTTGGCACTGCCGCAGAATACGAAGGTTAGCGGTATTAAAGACACACAGCTTGACGAGCTGTGGCTGCCGGTGTCCTACGAGGGTACCGACAAGAGCGATACGTACGGTGATATTTTAAAGATCGAGCGCGATGAAAACGGCTACGTCACAGGGTATATGTCTCACGCTAAGCAAGCTGGCGGCGTAAGCTACAGCGTTGAACATGACGAGACACATCGCATCTCTAAGATTGAGGAAGATCTGGCGGGCGGTTACGAGAACGTCAACACGTTTACGTACGACGCCGACGGTAACGTCACGCGCATCGACTGCGATGCCGACATTAGCGATTCGTCGAGCACCACGACGTTTACCTACGACGCGGACGGAAACTTGATCAACAAGACGACCGATGCGGGTTACGGCGAGAGCGCGAGCACGTATGTCTACCAGGACGGCAACATGGTGACCAACACCGATACCAGCCCGGCCAATCCTCGCACGGTCGTGTATTCGTACGGATACGACAAGGATCGCGTGACGTCCTTTACGCTGGACTGTCAGGGCGACACCGTGGGCACCATGTGAACGATCACCGCGGGCTACGAGTACGACAAGGACGGCAACATTTCGCGTATCTCGCCTGTGGCATATGACTCGCACGGCAACGATTACGGCTCGCTGAACTCGTATGCCGCGGTAGATTATTCGTACAGCGACGGAAAGCTCGACAGGATCGATTCCGAGCGCGGCGGCTATGCGGAGTTCTACTACGACGAGCACGGCAACCTGACGTCGGTCGACGAGTATGCCGGCCGCGGTTCGGATGCCGAGTTTGAGTTTGAGCACGAGGTCGAGTACCAGCGCTACTTCTGGAGCAAGCACGAGAAGAACAAGCCGGAGGAGTGGATTCGTCTGGATGCAGAGTACGACGTCGACCAGGGTAGCTGGAACAATGACTCCGATTATGGTCGTGAGTGCTTTGCAACCATGTACAAGCTTGATCCGCTGGCTGCCAGGCTGAACCCGTTTCTCAAGTAGCAACTCGCTCGCAAACCACCAAAAGGGGGCAGACGCCTTTGGGTGGTTTTTGCTGAAGGGCGGGCATCTGCGGCGGTTTGTCTCGATCTGTAACAGTAACTCGGCATAAATGGACCTAGCTGTTACAGATCGAGACAAAGAGCCGGCGACATTCAGAATTGTCTCAATCTGTAACATCTGGAGCCGATATCTTCGTCCGGGCGTTACAGATTGAGACAAACCGGCGGACCGGGCAGGCGGGCCGAAGTCAGATCGCCTGCTCCGTCCGCGGCAAAAGAAAAGGTAGATTTTTAGGCATGTCCCAAAAATCTACCTTTGTGCGTTAGGCCAGCAGGTCGATGACGGTAAAGCCGGCGTTGCTCTTGGAGATGACGTCTTGGCCGCCAAAGACGCAGGTGGGCGACTCGGCTGCGATGCGCGTCACGTCGGCGCCGAGCGAGCGAAGCTCACCGGGCGTGGCAGCGAGCATCTGGGCGCGGCGCTCCTCGCGGGCGTGCGGATCGAGCCCGGCCAGGTAGGTCGTGTTGCGGCGCTTGGTGAGCGCATAGGGCTTCACCGGCGCATCCATGCCGCTCACGCAGCTCACGATAAAGCCCTCAAAGGCGGCCTCGTCGGGCTCAAAGCTGCCGAGCCATTTGCCTGCGCGCGCCACGCGCTCAATCGAGGGATCGATTGCCGGGTCGCGGTAGGTGTAGAACGCCGCCTGACGCTCGCCGGCCGCGCGGAATCCGCAGCCGTACGCGCCGCCCTTTACGCGGATCTCGTTCCACAGGTAGTCGTAGGAGAGCGCGTTGGCGGCAACCGCCCAGGCGCCTGTCACGTCGAGCCCCAAGCGACGCGGGTCGCACGCGCTTGCCGCAAAGCAGATGTCGCTGGGGATGACAAAAGCCTCGTGGCGGTCGCACGGCGTCGGCACCACGAGCGCGTCGCGGCCGGCATCGGCGCTGTCGCCAGCGTCCAGCCCCAGGTCGCCCGCGGCGGCCCAGTACGCGTTAAAGTCCTCGTTGCTGCCGGTAAAGCTCGCCAGGCAGCCGTCGGCCACAAAGATGCGGCCTGCCAGCTCGGCAAGCTTGGCACGCAGGTCGTCCAGTCGCTCGTCAAAGTGCTCGAGCAGATCGCGCAGGAACAGGTAGAAATCCACGCCCGAAAGCTGCTCGCGCACTACGGCCGAAGGTGAGCTGTAGCTCATCGCGCGGCCGAGCGCCGCCGAGTGACCGTTGTTGATAAAGCCCTGCTCAAGCCCAATGCGAATCTGTGTGAGCACGTCGCGCACGCGGTCGGCATCGGCATCGAGCAAAAGCGTGCTCGACCACACCTCGCGCGGCAGGCTCGCCAGCGCATCGATCTTCTCGGACAGGGCGCCTGCGCTCACCAGCAGGTAGGGGCGCACGCCGTCCACGTCGGGCTGGGTCATGACCTCGGTCGTAAAGCTCAAAAAGCCCAGCTTGCCGGCGAGCAAGTTGTCGAGCTCCTCGGCCGAGTGCTCGCTCGTGGGCAGCTGTTTGAGCAGGCGGCAGAGCAGCGTCACATAAGGCAGGTCCTCAAACGCGACGCAGCTCAGGTCGAAATACTGCATGGCGTAGGCCAGACGGTTGGTGGGGATGCCGTGGCGCAGGCAGGGGATGGGCGCGGTCGTGTCCACGATCAGCGGCGGCTCGGGGCGCGCCTCGCCAATGTCGGACACGCGCAGGCGCGGCAGCGTAGCCTTGGCCTCGGGTGTGTCTTCCGCCTCCTGTGCGGCACGCAGCGCGGCCGTGCGCTCGACCACGTCGGCCAGCTCGGCATCGGTCATGGCATCGCGCTTGGCTGCCAGCTCGGCGGCCTCGGCACCCTCCGAACCCTCGGCGGCGTCCACCGGCACCAGCTCGACCAGCGCCATGTGGTCGTTTTCCAGCACCAGCTCGCGCAGCAGGTCCTCAAAGTAGCTGCCATCCAGCTCGCCACGCAGCTCCTCGTACACCGGGCCGTACTTGAGTGCCAGCGTCGCGGCGTCGTCATCGTAGAGCCAGGTGCTCAGCGCGTCGCACGCAATGGCCACACCGTCGGCGATACCGTAGTCGCGCTGGCGCAGGTCGTATTCGTTGCTGCTGATGATGGCTTCCAAGCGCTCGCGCGGAACGCCGTGCTTGCACAGGTCGCGGCAGGCGTCCTGGAACACGCGGCGCAGATCGCGCGCCACGCCGGGCTGCGCGTTTTGCAGCATGATGAGCTCGTAGGGCTGCAGGCTCTCGGCCGCGGTGTAGCTCACCACGTTGCCGCCCAGGCCGGCGGCCAGAATGGCCTTCTTAACCGGCGCTTCGTTGGAGCCCAGCAACGCCTCGAACAGGATATCCGCCGCGATCGTGCGCTTACGGTCGAGCGCGCTGCCCAGCACCAGGCCCAGGCCAACCAGGGCGTTCTCGGGCGTGGTTGCCATCTCGACGCGCTTATACTCGCAGGTCACGGGCGCTTGCACGCCCAGCGGATTGGGCGCCAGCGTGGACGGGTCCTCGCCGGCGGCGACGGCAGCGTCCATGCGGCGACTCGCGGCACTCGGCTGCGACAGATAGCGCTCGTCCAAAAAGGCCAGTGCGCGGTCCACGTCCAGGTCGCCGTAGAGCGTGATATAGGAGTTGGAAGGATTGTAGTGGCGCGCGTGCGTATCCAGGAACTGCTCGTAGGTGAGCGCAGGGATCGCGCGTGGGTCACCGCCGCTCTCGTGCGCATAGGCGGTGTCGGGATAGAGCGCGGCGTTGACGGCGTCGTCCAGCACGCTCATGGGGTCGGACAACGCGCCCTTCATCTCGTTGAACACCACGCCGTTATAGCGCAGCGTGCCCTCGTGCAGGCTCGCGAAGCTGCCGTCGCCCTCGCCCTCGGCGCCCTCCGGCAGGTCCAACTCGTAGTGCCAGCCCTCCTGCTCAAAAATGGTGGGTTTGGTGTAGATGGCCGGGTTGAACACAGCGTCCAGGTACACGTCCATTAGGTTGTACAGATCCTGCTCGTTGGTGGTGGCAACGGGGTAGATGGTCTTGTCGGGGTAGGTCATGGCGTTGAGGAACGTCTGCATGGAGCTCTTGATCAGGTCGACAAACGGCTCCTTGACGGGGAACTTAGCCGACCCGCACAGCACCGAGTGCTCAAGAATATGGAATACGCCGGTGGAATCGGCCGGCGGCGTCTTAAAGCCAATGGCAAAGGCCTTGTTCTCGTCGTCGCACGCCAGGTACAGCAGGCGAGCGCCCGAGGCGGTGTGGCGCAGCACGTAAGCGTCCGAGTCGAGCTCGGGCACGGTCTCGCGGCGCTCGACGGCAAAGCCGTGACAGGTGGTGCCGGGCACCAGCAGCGCGGAGGCAACGGCGCGCGGGTCGGTTGAGGTGGTGGGCATATGCAGTCTCCTTTGACGCCCCATCGGGGGCGAATCGAGTCGAATCCTCGAGAGTATACCCATATGGGGCCCTCGACCAATCTGCCGGATGAGCGTGGATTTTCGGACACACGAGCGTGGAAATTCGGACGCCCACCAAATGAGCGTGGATTTTCGGACGAAATCGGCTGCCAAAAGCCCAAAAACCGTCCAAATATCCACCCTCATTTCCCGACCGTCCAAAAATCCACGCTCATCCGCCGCCCGCACATCTCTCATATCTCATTCGTCTCTAATACGAGAGATAACAGAAAGATGAGAGATAAATATGAGAGATAACAATGCTGCAAAGAGACAGGCAACCATGGTATTGTCTCAATATAGATTGTTTTACCAGCGAAAACATGTTTAAATGAAACAGATGACAGACATCTTATCTTTCATCTCTCACTCCTCTCTAATATGAGAGATAACAGAAAGATGAGAGATAATTACGAGAGATAACTGAGAGGCGAAGGAAATCTATTCGCGGCATTCTTCGCAGAACCGAGCGAAAGGACGTGCAGATGAACGAAAACGAGCTGGCCGGTTTGCTCGAGTCTTTAAAGCGAATGGGTTCGGATGACCTTAGCGTCGAAGTAAAAGAGAGCGCCATGACGCTTTCCCGCGACGTATGGGAAACGGTCAGCGCTTTCGCAAACACCGCCGGCGGCATCATCGTGCTCGGAGTGAGTGAGCGCGTGGGTTTTGTTCCAGTTGCAAACTTTGAGACCGAGAAGGTGCTCAACCAATTCGTGGCGGGCATGGGCGATGCCGGCGGTCGCGGAAAGCTGGCCAATCCGCCCAAATACACCATTGAGCGCGTGGAGCTCCAGGGCACCGTGGTTCTGGTCATCACGATTGAGGAGCTCGACCCGTCGAGCAAGCCTTGCTATGTCATAGAGCGGGGCGCTCAAGGTGGCAGCTACAAACGCATCGATGACAAAGATGTGCCGCTTTCATCGACCGAGGTGCTCGCATTGGCGTCATACGGTCGAGCGACTCCGAGCGATCGCGATGCGGTGCCCGGCACGAGTGTGGGCGATCTCGACGAGTCGCTGGTCGACCGCACGATAGAACGCGCCTATTCGTTGACGCCTCGAGCGATGCGTGGTGCGACGGACAAGAAGACAAAGATGGAGCGCCTGAATCTCCTCGACTTCCAGGGCAATGTTACCAAGGCCGGCCTCCTTGCCGCGGGCGTTTACCCTCAGCAGTTCTATCCTAAGCTCTTCATTGATGTGGCTGTCCATGCGGGAACTCAAAAGGGCGCTGCGGGACCGCTAAGATTTATGGACCGCACAGTCTGCGAGGGCACCCTGGGCGAGATGATTTCGGATACTGTCGCGGCTGTCGCCAAAAACCTGCGCCGCACCTCGACCGTCCAAGGCATCTCGCGTATCGACTCGCTGGAGATTCCCGAGGAGGTCCTGCGCGAGGCAGTCGCCAACGCGGTTATCCACAGGGAATACGGGGATCGGTTCTGTGGGCAATCGATCGCCGTCGACGTTTTTGACGACCGTATCGAGGTGACGAATCCCGGCGGCCTTTATGGGGGAAAGACTCGCGAGAGCTTGTTTGACGGCAGCTCCCGATGCCGTAACGCGACGCTCGTGAAACTCATGTCGATTGTCCCGCTGCCGGATGGCGCAGGTTCGCCGGCTGAGGGCAATGGCTCGGGCATCCCGATGATGATCGATGCCATGCGCGCGCATGGTCTGGCCGAGCCCCTGTTCTGCCCGGGGTTCGATCGGTTCAAGGTCGTACTTTACCGTTCAAAGATCGAGCCGGTCGATCATGGCGGGGGCTTAATTGTGACGGCACTCAAACACTACGGCGAGCTGGGGACGCGTGAGCTGGCAGAACGCACGGGGCTTACAATTTCCCAGGTTAGGTCGCGCGTCAATGCGCTCATTGCTCAAGGCGAGCTTGAGCCCACGGCGCCGGCGACGAGCCGCAACCGCAAGTATCGACTGTCAGAGCGCGTGGAATAAATGCGTTAGTGGACGAGGCGAACCAATAATCGACCCTCAATTGGCGCCCACTAAGATAAAGCGGTTGTTGCTCAGTCGACGGTGATGCTAAAGACTCGGCTTACGCCGGCATGGCCCCGAACCCGTCCATCAAGAACAGCCTAAGAACCAGCTTGATGGCATATCCCGGTTTGACTTCAGCCGTGCCAAAGACGCTGCGCTCGGCGAGCTCGCTGCAGTATGCATAGATGTCGCGGATAAGGTCCGCGCCCGAAAGCGTAAACATGTAGCCTGCGTCCGAAAGCGCATTGGGCGCGGCGGGCAACTTGGCCATGTGGCAGAACGTTTGCAGGTCGGGCGCCATAACGTTCTGGTAGTCGAGGTGGCCGTTGGCATCCTGCGCGGCAACCTCCAATTGGCGCACAAAATCCAGCGCCGCCGCTAACACAAAGCTCGGCGTAGGCGCATTGACGTCCTGAGTGGTCGCCACAAGCCTGCCCGCCGCCTGCGTGACAAGCCAAGCGACCTCGCGCTGGCAACGCACGGCCTTGCGCGTAACCGGCTTGATGGACGAAGAAGAAACGCTTCCCTTAGGCGGATTCGAAACAGCCACAAGAACCTCCCATGAACGACCCGGCCCAACAAGCCCGGATGAAACACGTGCTACATCAGTATACAGGGAAGTGGGGTAGCGGGGTACAAGCGCGCCAGCGGCAAACCGAGAGCATCAACGATGTGCCGATCGCGGAATGAGATCTCGTAATAATTGACTCTCGGCCATATTATTGAGGGGCATGACTCGCGTTCGTATGGTTGTAGGTGCTGGCGATGAACGACATTGACCTTGCTGTTCCGTTGATGGATGGACCAAGCTATGACCGCGCCTGCAGTCTCGTGCCTTCCGAATACGTTGAGGCATGGGAGTGGTTTCTGGGTGAGGAACAGCGCGGCGGCGTTTGGACCAGCCTTCCGCACCACACCAAGGAAGATAGTCCTCAGTATCAGTACCGTTTGAGAATTGGCTCGGACTTCTTTCCCGTAACGCGGGATTCAGGGATCTTCTGGCCGGGCCAGGATCGGGTGAAGCAAGATCCCAATAAGATCTTTGCGCTTTCGGTCCATAACTCTAAAAAGAGCTTCTACACCGATGTGCCTCCGCTCTATTTGGATGACGGTACGTGGGTCATTAAGTATTCGGTCCAAGCGCCAGGAGCCGTTGGTTCTCGAGACCAGAATTACAACCGTAAAATGCTCAACTGCATGGAATGTGGCGTCCCAGTCGGAGTCATATTTGCAACCGAGGTGGGCTATAAGGTGCTCGGCCTTGCGTTTGTTGAGCGGTTCGAGCCCGAAAATGGATGGTTTGTTCTGCACGGTCCTGTTCATAAAGGCGGACCGGACCCTCGTTTTGCGCCCGACATGAGTTATCTGAAGCACATACCCGTCGATATTGAGTTTGCCGGACAGGGTGCGACCGACGACGAAAAGGTCCGCTATGCGTTAAGGCGCGAGCGATTGAGGCAGCAATGGTTCCGCAAGCAGCTCGTTGCCGCCTATGACGGCCGTTGCGCGGTGTCGGACTGCGGCGTCAGTGAAGCTCTGGAGGCTGCACATATCGAGAATTACTCGGGACCCAAATCGCAGGTTGCCAGCAACGGTATTCTGCTTCGGCGCGATCTTCATTCCCTATTTGATGCTCACCTGATTTCGTTTGAGCCTGTTTGCGGCGAATATCGGCTGTGCGGATCGTACCTGCTGGATAAGACCGACTACGCTTCCTTTGCGGGTGCGACGCTAAGGCAGCCGGATGAGCGTCAGTGGCGACCCGATACGGTGTTTCTTGAGGCCCATCGCATTGAGTTCGATCGCTCGGAAAAGAAGCGTGAAAAGGCGGGGCTTCTGCCGTATTAGCGTATTTGGCTTTGGCATTCTTTGACGATCGTGTTGTTTGATCGGATCGCGTGGCGATGCAATCTCGCGCACGCCCGCCGGTGCATGCTCTTCCTGATTTGTATAGCGAGAGGGGAGCGTATATGAGCTGGCGAGGCGATATTGCGATGGGGAAGTACGGAAAACTGCCGTGTGCCCTTATAGACAACAATATGTTTCCGAGCGTAGAGGTTGATTGCGCGTCGTTTGTCGTCACCTGCCCTTGCTGCGGCTCGCAAATACCGTGTCTCGACATTCGGTTTATCGATGCGCGCGACAGACTCAGCGACGAAGTGAGAAAACGGACAGGCGTTCATATGCCGGTGTATCCGGAGAAATGCCCTGTTTGTGGCCTCGATATCGTGTACGACGCCGGCGACGAGGGATAGGTGATGCGGAGGAGTTGGCTGTGAGTGTCTTTTGCCTCTACAAATAAATCCCCTCACCGAGTTGCTTGTGGAACTCGGCGTGATGGTCGCGTGCCCAGGTAAAGAGCGCCTGGTCAAAGTCGGTACGCGTGACCGGGACGCCAAAGACGCCGGCAACTTCGACGCGTATAAACTCCAGTGCCGGCAGCTTGTTGATGGCAGTGAGGGCAAACGGGGACGAGGGCTCCTCGAACAGATAGCGGCTGCCTTGCAGCGCGTCGCAACTGGTGCACGTGTTGCCGAGCGACGGGGCTTTGGAGGCTCGCGCGCCTACGGGCTTGTAGCCGCAGCGCTTATGAAGGTAGTCGCGGATCTCGCCCGGTACGCAGCCAAGAGCGGGCACGATGGCGAGTGCGTTGGCGTTGGCCGTGTCGATGGCAATGTACCCGGCTTCGTTGGGCGCGTGCGCGATGGCGATGCTCTCGTCGTTATCGGCTCGATAGGGAATGCCGAAGGCTGCGACCGAGGTCTCTTTGTGACACTTCCAGCACTCGCGCTTGCCCAGTACTAGATATATATACGGCGCTGAGGGGTCGGATCGGTCAACACCGGGCAGCCACTCGGCAAAGGGCTCGGGGTTGACGCCGCTGGGTACATACCAGATCTTCTTGGTCCGGTCCCATTTGGCGCCCAGCGCCTTGGCTTCTTCTTTGTGCGAAAAGGGGACATCGAGCTCGGTGCGCATGGCGGCTCCTTGGTGCTGCAGGTGCAAGTGGCTCAAGGATACCGCAGGGCGCAGACATCGCGGCGTTTTGCTGAGAAGTTGCGGTGCGGACTGATTGGTTATGCCGATGAATAGATCGGCAAGTAGATGGTCGGCTTTTGGCTAGTTGGGCGGTTGGAGCTGCCAGCTGATTTGGCGACATAAAACAAAACAGCCCAGAGGACATAGCCTCTGAGCTGCGAACATTTGGTGGGCGTTAGAAGATTTGAACTTCTGACCTCTTCCGTGTCAGGGAAGCGCTCTCCCCCTGAGCTAAACGCCCGATCAAGGGTGCGCAAGCGCGCAAGGGATAATATAACGGAGCCTGAACTCGGTGGCAAGAACATTTTTAAAAATCGCTTACATTGTGGAATTCGGGGGCTTTGTCGCATCCATTTCAAAAGAGCCTGCTGCCGCGATTTGGCTGTCGCATAATGCAAGGCCATTGCGGTATCGAGCTATGGAAAGACGCCTGCGGAATTGTCCTACCGATAAGCGGACAAGCCTCCAGCTGGTGACTTCGCCGTGGTAAGGTAAGCCGAATTGTTTCCAGGCTGTTTCGGGGGAGTGGAATGAGCAAAGAGTGTGTCGAGCAGGTCGAAGGCGCAGGGGCTTCGGTGCCGATGACCGATATATCGAACATTGATGTGCCCGAGGGCACCGACGAGCTCAGTCGCAACACCCGTCGCGCATGGCGCGACCGCCTGAACAGCGCTTCGACGCGCAAGATGATCACGGGCGTCTTGGCTACGCTGGTGGGCGGTTCGTTTTGGGGCTTCTCGGGCACCAGCGCGAGTTTTTTGTTCGATACCTACCATGTCGATACGCTGTGGCTTATGAGCGTGCGTCAGATTCTCGCCGGCCTGCTCTTTATGGCTGTGGTTGTCACGCGCGACCGCGCACGCCTGGTCAAGCTTTGGACGACGCCCGCTGATCGCAAGCAGCTGCTGCTCTTTACCGCTTTTGGCCTGCTGTTCAACCAGTTTTGCTATCTTTCGGCCGTGCGCCTGACGAACGCCGGAACCGCGACGGTGCTCCAGTGCCTGCAGCTCGTTATCATCATGGGCTACGCCTGCGTGACCGATCGCCGTATGCCGCGTACTCGCGAAGTCATCGGCATTGGCCTGGCTCTGGGTGGAACCTTTTTAATCGCCACCGGCGGCGACCCCACCAGCCTGAATATCTCGCCGCTTGGCCTGGCAGCAGGTCTTATGTGTGCGGTCAGCGCCGCGTGTATGGCGGTGATTCCCGCCAAGATCCTGCCCGAATACGGCAGCCCCATCGTCACGGGCTCGGCAATGCTCACGGCGGGCGTGGTCTCGTGCGTCTTCGTGCAGCCCTGGGCGCATATGCCGGCGCTCGACGCTGCCGGCATCGAGGCGCTCGCGGTGTTCGTGGTTATCGGCTCGTTTTTTGCTTACATGCTTTATATGCAGGGCGTTAAGGACATCGGCTCGGTGCGCGCGAGCCTCATCGGAACTGTGGAGCCGGTTTCGGCGACCATCACCAGCGCCGTTATGCTGGGGACGGTGTTTTTGCCGACCGACCTTATCGGCTTTGTCATGATCATCGTGATGATGTTCCTCACGGTGTAGCTAGCGCCGCTGCCAAGACGGAAAAGGTGTTGTGCCGCATTTTCGCCAATTGATGTCCGTGTCTGGAGTTTAGCTGTCGATGCTCAAAATGCCATAAACTAGTAACGTTATGGACTTTTTCATTGCGACTCAATTGCGAGGATTTCTTTATGGCTGGTAATCACTTTAAGGGCAGCGATAGCGGCCGCCCTGCAGTTCCGCCGTGTCCGAACGGGGCTGGTAAGGCCGGCACGCCGGGCGGCGCTGGACAGGGCGGTTCCGGTAAGCGCGTGTCCCCGGGCGAGACGGCGATGTTTACCGCTCTGTACGAGCAGTCTCAAAAGGCAAAAAAGACCGGCCGTGCAAGAGGAAATGTCTTTGCGGGCGGTGCAACCTCTGCGTCGCAGCCGAGCGGGGCTCCTTCGGTACCTGCGAACAACGCAGGTGCTGCCAACGCCGCGAATGGCGCCGGCAACGTTAATGCCGGCAAGGCCGACAACAATACTCCCTCTGCCGGTGGCGCGGGGCTTACGGGTAACCTCGGCACGATTTACACCGGCGCCTCCGAGACAGGCACGTTCGCCCGCCTGGATGATAGCGGTGCCGAGTTTGCGGGCTCGGGTTCCAAGGAAGATTATTACGATTTTGGCTTGAACTACGGTAGCGATGCTTCGTCGAGTTCGACCTCTGACGGTCTGGTCCGTCATCGCCATCGCAAGGGCGAGCGCAAAAAGCGTCACACCGGCGCCATTATTGCCGCTGTAGTCGCGGTGCTTCTCGTTGCGCTTGGCGCAAGCGGCTTTATGCTGCTTAACTCGGCAAAGACCGTAAAGAGCGAAGCGAAGGAGGCTGTCGAGATCGTCGGTGGCCTTAAGGACAAGGTCACGTCGGGCGATTTTTCGACGCTGCCTGACGACGCGAAGAAGATCGATGAGCTCTGTAACAGCATGAAGGCGGAGACCTCGAGCCCGCTGTGGACGGCGGCTTCGTTTATCCCGGTGTATGGCAGCGATATCAATGCGGCCCGCACCATGATTGACGCCCTGTCCGATGTCTCGAGCAATGCGCTGGTTCCCATGGCCGACAACCTTTCGCAGGCTACGCCCGGCAAGCTGTTCCAGGACGGCATGATTAACGTGTCCGCGCTGCAGGCGGTCGCCGATTCGCTTTCCAGCAGCTCGAAGGTGTTCAAGAGCGCCAACGAGAAGGTCCAGGGCATTGGCGATACTCATATTTCCCAGGTGACCGAGCTGGTCGATAAGGCCAAGGACGGCTTTGCCACCCTCAACGGCGCGGTTGACGCGGCGGAGAAGGTCGCCCCCGTCCTTCCCCAGATGCTCGGCGCCAACGGCCAGACGCGCAACTACCTTATGTACGCCATGAACAACGTCGAGATTCGTGCCTGCGGCGGCTTTGGCGGTTCGCAGGGCCTGATTTCGGTCACCGACGGTCAGATGTCGATTGGCGAGTTTGTTCCCCGCATTGGACTCAGCGAGGATGAGGCGGTCGAGAGCGTCGACGAAGAGGATGAGGCGCTGTTCGGCAACCACAGCAACCTGTACAACTCGGGCAATACCTATTCGCCTGATTGGCCCCGCAACTCGCAGCGTGTCGCCGCGCTGTGGAAGTCCCAGTATGGACAGGACGTTGATGGCGTCATCGGTATCGACCCGGTGTTCCTGCAGTATCTGCTGGGCCTGGTCGGTAACGTGTCACTGCCCGACGGAACGGTTGTCGACGGCACCAACGCCGCAAAGGTCCTCATGCACGATGTGTACTGGAACTATCCGGTCGAGGAGTCGGACGGCATCTTTGCATCCGTCGCCAGCGCTGCCTTCGACAAGGTCCTTGGCGGTATCGGCGATGTCGATGTTACGAAGCTTGTCAGCGCCGTTGAGCGCGGTGCCGAAGAGGGCCGCCTGATCGCGTGGATGAGAAACGATGATGAGCAGAATGCCATCAAAGAGACGGGCATTGACGCTTCGCTGCCCGATCCGGATGATCCGAGTGCCGATCCCGTTGCCGGCGTTTACTTTAACAACCTGAGCTTCTCCAAGCTCGACTGGTATCTGAACGCCGACACTCAGATTGGTCAGGGCGTGAAGAACGGCGACGGCACGTGCTCCTATCGCATCACCGTTACCCTGACGAACATCATGACGCAGGAGGAGGCTGGCAAGCTGCCCGACTACGTTGCGGCGAGCGCGCCTGGGACCTCGCGTGACGATGAGCGCTTGTATGTATCACTGTTTGCGCCGACAGGCGGCAGCATTACCGATCTAACCGTCGAGGGGACTCAGTTTGGACTGTTCGCTGCCACTTGGCACGGAGTTCCCTGCTATTCAGGAACCGTTGACCTGCATGCTGGCGAGACGACGACGATCACGTATACGCTGACCACGTCGGCCGAGGCGGGGGACAAGCCGCTTACGCTGCGTCAGACTCCTACATGCCAGGCGGCTCGCGACAGCGCGTCGGCGTAGGGTTTTTCTGGTAGTGCAGATAATCGAGTACCATTTTGGGGCGGACAGGCAATCTGTCCGCCCCTATTTTGTAAGGAGAGCGCATGAAGTACTTTGGCACCGACGGCTTTCGCGGTGAGGCCAACGTTGGGCTGACGGTAGAGCACGCTTATAAGATCGGCCGCTTTGTGGGCTGGTATTACGGCGCCAACCGCGGGGCCAAGGCGCGCGTGATCGTGGGCAAGGACACGCGTCGCTCGAGCTATATGTTCGAGGCGGCGCTGGTGAGCGGCCTGGTCGCGAGCGGCGCGGACGCCTACATGCTGCACGTGATCCCGACGCCGGGCGTGGCGCATCAGACCGTGGAGGGCTGCTTCGATTGCGGCATCATGATCAGCGCGAGCCACAACCCGTTTTGCGATAACGGCATTAAGCTCGTCAACAGCGACGGCTTTAAGATGGACGAGGACGTGCTGGAGCTCATTGAGGACTACATCGATGGCAAGAGCGAGGTGCCGCTGGCAACGGGCAACCACATCGGCGCCACGGTGGACTACATGCAGGGTCGCAACCGCTACATTGCTTCGCTCATCGCCAGCGCGAACTTTTCGCTGCAGGGCGTCAAGATCGGCATCGATTGCGCCAACGGCTCGGCATCCTCGGTGGCCAAGCCGGTGTTCGACGCACTGGGCGCCGATGTGCGCGTGATCAATGCCGCGCCCGACGGCTTTAACATCAATGTCGATTGCGGCTCTACGCATATTGAGCGCCTGCAGCGCCACGTGGTGGAGCAGGGCCTGGATGTGGGCTTTGCCTACGATGGCGATGCCGACCGCTGCCTGGCCGTGGACGAGCGCGGCCGCGTGGTCGATGGCGACCAGATCCTGTACGTGTGCGGTGTGTACCTGAACAAGCACGGGCGTCTCTCGGGCGGTACCGTGGTGCCGACGATCGCCAGCAACTTTGGCCTGATCAAGTCGTTGGAGCTTGCCGGCCTGAGTGCCGTGACCAGCGGCGTGGGCGACCGTCACGTGTATGCCAAGATGCGCGAGGGCGGCTACAGCCTGGGCGGCGAGCAGACGGGCCATACGATCTTTGGCGATATCGAGCGCACGGGCGACGGCATTATGACCTCGCTGCGCGTGATGGAAGTGATTCGTGCCGAGCGCGAGACGCTCTCGCAGCTCACGGCTCCGTGCAAGCTGCTGCCACAGGCGCAGGTGGCCGTGCACGTGGCGGACAAGGACGCCGCGCTCGAGAATATGGGCGTGCAGAACGCCATCGCCGAGGCCGAGGCTGCGCTGGCAGGCGAGGGCCGCGTGCTCGTGCGCAAGAGCGGAACCGAGTCGGTTATCCGCGTGCTGGCCGAGGCGCCCGACCAAGCATCTGCCGATGCCGCCATGAAGCGCATCGCCGCCGCGCTGGAAGCTCTGTAAGGTAGTCGTTGGGGACGTTCTTAAACAACTAGGTGGAAAGGGGGCGCCGCGGATTGGTTCCGCGGCGTCCCCTTTGCGTTGGCGTGTCGGTTATGCCTTACAGCTCGTAGAGCGTGGTGAACTTGTCCTGCAGGTAGCTGCAGTAGTAGCGGGCATCGAACGCCATGCCGCACGCGCCCTTGATGAGCTCCGGCGCGTCCTTGGCGCGGCCCCACTGCCAAATGCGCTCGCCCAGCCAGGCGCGGACGGGTGCCAGGTCGCCGCTCGCGCAGGCGCTGGTAAGGTCGACACCGTCGCGGCACATGGCCGGCACGAACATGGCGTCGTAGGCGCTGCCCAGCGCATAGGTGGGGAAGTAGCCAAACGAGCCGCCGCTCCAGTGCGTATCCTGCAGGCAGCCACGCGTGTCGTCGGGAACCGGAATGCCCAGGTACTCGTCCATAAAGCGATTCCAAAGCGCGGGGATATCCTTGGCTGTAGCCTCACCGGCAAACAGCATGCGCTCAATCTCGTAGCGCACCATAATATGCAGCGGGTAGGTGAGCTCGTCGGCCTCGGTACGGATCAGCGATGGCTGAGCGATGTTCACGGCGTGGTAGAGCGCATCTTCGTCCACGTTACCGTAGACCTCGGGCGCGTGACGGCGCAGCACCTCGAGCAGCGGTCCCATAAAGGCGCGGCTGCGACCCACGGTGTTCTCAAAGAAGCGGCTCTGGCTCTCGTGGATGCCCATGGAGGTGCCACCCTCCAGGCACGTGCGCGCATAGGCGGGGTTCACGCCCAGCTCGTACATGGTGTGACCGGCCTCGTGGATGATGCTGTAGACGTTGGAGATGCAGTCGTCCTCGTAGATGTGCGTGGCGATGCGCGCGTCACCTACGGCAAAGCCCTCGCTAAACGGATGCTCGGTAAAGGCAAGCGTGGTGTCGTCCAGGTCTAGGCCGACGAGCTTCATAAGGTCAAAGCTCATGGCGCGCTGGGCGGCCTCGGGCACGCGGGCATGCAAAAAGTCGGCAGCGGGCTGCTGGCCGCGCTCGCCGATGGCGTGCACGAGCGGCACGACCGTGGCCTTAACCTCCTCGCAAAACGCGTCGAAGCTCTTGGCAGAAAGGCCGCGCTCGTACTGGTCGAGCCAAACGTCGTATGGGTCGCGCTTGGGGTCCATGAGCTCGGCCTGATGCTTAAGCTGGGCGACGATTCTATCCACATAGGGCTCAAAGCTCGCCCAGTCATTGGCCGTCTTGGCCTTGTGCCACACGGCGTCGGCCTCGCAGGTGAGCCTGGTCCAGGCCTCGGCTTCTTCGGTGGGAATGGCGCTTGCCTCGCGCTGGTCGCGGCCGAGCACGCGAATCTCGTCGAGCAGCTGCGGGTCGTCGATCTTGCCGCCTGCAACCGTCTCACGCGCGAGAGAGCGCACGAGCTCAACGGACTTTTTGCTGGTCAGGAGCTTGTGATGTTCGCCGGCAAGGGTGCCCATAGCATCGGCGCGGGCCGCGGCGCCGTTGGCGGGGGCAATCGTCGCGCCATCGAACTCGGCAATCTTGAGCAGGTACTCGCGGGTCCACAGCTTACCCTCGAGCTTGCGGAGCTTCTTGACGGCCTTGCCCGTCTTGGCGCTCTTAGGGGCCTTGGCCATGGCGGCATTGGCCTTCTTATCGAGTTTCTTTCCCATGCCGTATCCTTGATCTCGCAGACCGGACGCCACGGGTGGGCGTGCGGCCAGTTTGCACAGCTACCTGCCTTGTACCCAGTGCGAACAAAACGGAACGCGGCGATATACTCGCAGAATGTGTTATCCTATAGCCCAATGCGTTGACGGAGAGGGTTTTGCCCGCCGCGTCGCCGGCAAGAGAGGGAAGGTCATGGGCTGCAAGCCTTCCTGCGGTGACAAGGGCCAAGCGTTCACTCCCGAGTAGCAACCTCAACGGGCGCGCGGCCAGCGGCGGCGAAGCCCCAGTAGGGAAGCCGTGAGCCTCGCGATAAGGGGCGCAGAGTGGGCGCGGCGGGCCAGACATCCGCCGGGTCAAACAAGGTGGTACCGCGGAATTCAACCGTCCTTGGGCAATGTACATGCCCGAGGGCGGTTTTTTTGTTACCGAACCGGGCCGCGTTTTCGCAGCGCCAAGCGGCATCGGTCGCCCCGGCAAGCGAATGCGCGAGAGACGAAAGGGAAGACATGAGTCTGATTGATGATCTGGTCAAACTCGAGGAAGAGGCCAAGGAGCTCGTCGCAGGCGCCGACGACGCCGCAAAGCTCGAGGCCGCGCGCGTTGAGCTGCTCGGCCGCAAGGGCCGCATCACCGGCCTGATGCGCATGATGGGTAAGCTCGCCCCCGAGGATCGTCCCATGATGGGCAAGCGCGCCAACGAGATGCGCCAGCTGATCGAGGGCATGCTCGACGAGCGCACAACCGAGATGAAGGCCGCCGCCCTCAAGCACGCACTCGAGCACGAAGCCGTCGACATCACGCTGCCGGGCATCCGTCCGCAGATCGGTCACCAGCACCTGATCAAACAGATTATCGAGGAGGCCGAGGACATCTTCTGCGGTATCGGCTACACCGTCGAGTCCGGCCCCATGGTCGACACCTCCTACTACAACTTCACCGCGCTCAACGCCCCCATGGATCACCCGAGCCGCTCGGCCCGTGATACCTTCTACGTGGTCGACAACAATCCCGGCAGCGTCGCGCACCCCGAGGCTCACGCCCACGGCGAGTCCGACGTGCTGCTGCGCACCCAGACCTCGGGCGTGCAGATTCACACCATGGAGTCGCAAAAGCCGCCCATCTACATGATTTGCCCGGGCACCGTCTATCGTCCCGACACGGCCGACGCCTGTCATCTGCCGCAGTTCAACCAGATCGAGGGCCTGGTCGTCGACGAGGGCATCACCTTTGGTGACCTTAAGGGCACGCTCGACTACTTTGTTAAGTGCATGTTTGGCGAGGACCGCAAGACGCGCTATCGCCCGCACTTCTTCCCCTTCACCGAGCCTTCCTGCGAGGTGGACGTGAGCTGCCACGTGTGCGGCGGCAAGGGCTGCAACTTCTGCAAGCACAGCGGCTGGATTGAGATCCTGGGCTGCGGCATGGTCGACCCCAACGTCCTGATTAACTGCGGCATCGACCCCGAGAAGTACACCGGCTTCGCCTTTGGTATTGGCGCCGAGCGCGTCGCGGCCTTGCGCTACGACCTGCCCGACCTGCGCACGTTGATGACTGGTGACATGAGGTTCTTGAACCAGTTCTAGAACGCTTTCTTCTTAGTTGCAGTTTCCGGCTCAAAGCCGCATTTATGAAAGGAGACCAGTTAGATGCGCGTTTCTTACGACTGGCTCAAGACCATGATCGATATTCCGGAGGATCCCAAGACCCTTTCGGACGAATATATCCGTACCGGCACCGAGGTCGAGGCGATCGACACCGTGGGCGAGTCCTTCGACCACGTGGTGACCGCCAAGGTGCTCACCAAGACCCCGCACCCCGATAGCGACCACATGTATGTGTGCTCGGTCGACGTGGGTGACAAGAACCTCGACGCCGACGGCAACCCCGCTCCGCTGCAGATCGTCTGCGGCGCGCAGAACTTCGAGGCCGGCGACCACATCGTCACGGCCATGATTGGCGCCGTGCTTCCCGGCGACGTCAAGATCAAGAAGAGCAAGCTTCGCGGCGTCGTGTCCATGGGCATGAACTGCTCCGCGCGCGAGCTCGGCTTGGGCGGCGACCACTCCGGCATCATGATCCTGCCCGAGGATACGCCCTGCGGCATGCCGTTTGCCGAGTACGTGGGCTCGAGTGATACCGTGCTCGACTGCGAGATTACGCCCAACCGCCCCGACTGCCTGTCCATGATCGGCATGGCCCGCGAGACCGGCGCCATCTTCGACCGCGATTTCCACGTTGAGCTGCCCGCCATTAAGGCCGAGGCCGGCCGCGCGACCGACGACGAGCTTTCCGTCGAGATCGCTGACGAGGGCCTGTGCGACCGCTACGTTGCCCGCATCGTGCGCAACGTCAAGGTCGGCCCGTCGCCCGACTGGATGGTCAAGCGCCTCAACGCCCTGGGCGTGCGTCCGCACAACAACATCGTCGACATCACCAACTATGTGATGATGCTCACCGGTCAGCCGCTGCACGCCTTTGACCTGGACACCTTTGCCGAGCGCGATGGCCATCGTCGCGTGGTGGTTCGCGCCGCCCAACAGGACGAGAAGTTTACGACCCTCGACGGCGAGGAGCGCACGCTCGACGCCGGCATGGGCCTCATCACCGACGGCGAGCGCCCCGTGGCGTTGGCCGGCGTTATGGGTGGCATGGATTCCGAGATCGAGGACGACACCGTCGACGTGATGGTCGAGAGCGCCTGCTTCAACGCCGGTCGCACCTCGCACACCAGCCGCGATCTGTCGCTGATCTCCGACGCCTCCATTCGCTTTGAGCGCCAGGTCGACGAGACCGGCTGCGTGGATGTCGCCAACGTTACCTGCGCGCTGATCGAGGAGATCGCCGGCGGCGAGGTTGCTCCCGGCTATGTGGACGTGTTCCCCGCGCCCAAGACCATCGACAGCATTAAGCTGCGCCTGGCCCGCGTGCGTGCCATCTGCGGTGCCGACATCGAGCCCGACTTTATCGAGCGTTCGCTCACCCGCCTGGGCTGCACCGTCGAGCGCGACGGCGAGGACTTTATGGTCACGCCGCCGAGCTTCCGTCCCGACCTGCCGCGTGAGATCGACCTGATCGAG
This sequence comes from Collinsella sp. CLA-JM-H32, assembly GCF_040098165.1. Classification (NCBI taxonomy): domain Bacteria; kingdom Bacillati; phylum Actinomycetota; class Coriobacteriia; order Coriobacteriales; family Coriobacteriaceae; genus Collinsella; species Collinsella sp. CLA-JM-H32. The sequence continues at coordinate 236,637 of NZ_JBBNMZ010000002.1, read as the reverse complement.
GAGGTCTTGCGCCTATGGGGCATGGGCCGCGTGACGGCGACCATTCCGGCTGCCAAGAACCACATCGGCGGTCTGACCCGCGAGCAGAAGCTCACTCGTAAGGTCGGCGAGATCCTGCGCGCCTGCGGCCTCAACGAGACCACGACTTTTGGCTTTGCCGCCCCGGGCGACCTGGAGAAGATCGGTATGTCCACCGAGGGTCGCGGTTGCCCCGTGGTGCTCATGAACCCGCTGGTAGCCGAGCAGACCGAGATGCGCCGCTCGCTGTTGCCAGGCCTGTTGCAGTCTGTGGCCTACAACGAGGCCCACGGCACGCCCAACGTGCATCTGTACGAGGTCGGCAGCTTGTTCCACGGTCGCGAGAACGCCAGCCTGCCCAAGGAGACCAAGTCCGTGGCGGGCGTGCTCTCGGGCCAGTGGAGCGAGCGGTCTTGGAACATGAAGTACCGCAAGCTGCGTTTCTTCTTTGGCAAGGGCATCGTTGAGGAGCTGCTTGCCCAGCTGCGCATCGAGAAGGTTCGCTTCCGTCCCGTCGAGGGCGAGAGCTATGCCTTCCTGCAACCGGGTCGTGCTGCCGAGGTACTCTCGGGCGGTACCGTGCTGGGCTGGGTTGGCGAGATCCACCCCGAGGCGCGCGAGACTATGGGCATTGACGAGGTCGTCGTTGCCTTTGAGCTCGACCTGGACAAGCTGATCAAGGGCGCCCGCAACCAGGAGAACTACCGTGAGTTCTCGCAGTACCCGGCCGTTGAGCACGACCTTGCTATCGTAGTCGACAACACTGTGACCTGCGAGGATCTTGAGCGTCGTATTACGAGTGCCGGCGGCAAGCTGCTCGAGGGCGTGCGCCTGTTCGATGTCTACCGCGATCCGGTCCGCATCGGCAAGGGCAAGAAATCCATGGCCTTTGCGCTTACGTATCGCTCCGACGACCACACGCTCACCAGCGAAGAGGTCGAAAAGGCGCACCAGAAGATCGTCACCAAGGTGTGCAAGGGCGTAAACGGCGAGGTCCGCGGCTAGGTCCTGCGCCGGATATAGGCCAGCGTCGGCTGCCGCCGAGTCTTACGTGACTGCTGTTTTCGGTATAAGGCACCGTTGAGCCTTCATATCGTTGAGCCTTCATATATGACACGCGCATTACATAACGGCGTGCTGCTTTGTCGGCAGTGCGCCGTTTTGCTATGATAGCCCGCGGCGTGTTACGAATCTGACAATGCGTAACACTGACAAGGTGATTCAAGCGGCGTTGCAATTCTGTGCGTCGATAACCGGGAGGCGTATATGCACATTCCAGATAACTACCTGTCCCCGCAGACCGATGCCGTTATGGCGGTGGCGATGGTGCCCGTTTGGGTTCATTGCATCAAAAAGGTGCGCGCCACGCTCGATCGCGAGCACATGGCTTTCCTGGGCATCTGCGCCGCGTTCTCCTTCCTGCTCATGATGTTCAACGTGCCGCTACCTGGCGGCACCACGGGTCACGCCGTCGGCGGCGCGCTCATCGCGCTGCTGCTGGGCCCCGAGGCTGCTGCCATTGCGGTTTCGGTCGCGCTGGCATTGCAGGCGCTTCTGTTTGGCGACGGCGGCGTTCTGTCGTTTGGCGCCAACTGCTTTAACATGGCCTTTGTGCTGCCGTTTGTCGCTGCTATCGTGTTCCGTGCGCTCAACAGCCGTCTGCACGACAAGAGCTGGGGCACCTCGGTTTCTGCCATCGTGAGCGGTTGGGTCGGCCTGTGCCTGGCGGCCCTGTGCGCGGCAATCGAGTTTGGTATTCAGCCGATGCTCTTTACCAACGCTTCGGGCGCGCCGCTGTACTGCCCCTTCCCGCTGTCCGTGGCTATTCCGGCCATGTTGATCCCGCATATGCTGGTTGCCGGCGTGATCGAGGGCGTGGCGACGGCCGCCATCTACGGTTTCATTAAGAAGACGGCGCCGAGCATTATCGTCGGGCCCGAGGCCGTCGATGGCCAGCTTGCTGCCGAGGGCGCTGCTGCTAAGAAGACCTCGCTGGTCCCCACGCTCATCCTGATCGCCGTGCTTGTCGTGGCCACGCCGCTGGGCCTACTGGCCACGGGTGACGCCTGGGGTGAGTGGGACGCCGAGGGCGCCGCGACCGCCGTTCAGGAGGCTGGTGACGACAGTCTGCAGGCTTCGGTCGGCCTCGACACCCCGACCTTTGCCGACGCTCTGCCCACGGGCGATTATCTGCAGGCCTATTCCGAGGAGCAGGGTCTTGGCTTTGCCGGTCAGGCTGCCATGTATATCCTGTCCGGCGTGATTGGCGTGGCGGTGCTCACCATCGCATTCCGTCTGATCTCGCTGACGGTTAAGGAAAGCGGTGCTCATGGCAATAGCCGAGCTGCCTAGCTGGCTTGCAGCCGAGGAGCGATACGAGCCCGCGGGGGCTCGGCATCGTGTGATGCAAAAGAATGTCCTGCACCTGGCGAGCCTGCTTGAGCGGGTTCGCCTGGGTGGAGGCGCACGCGAGGGCGGGTCGATGGTCGACCGCGCCCTTTCTTGCGTTTCGGCTCCGGTGCGTCTGGTGGGGATGTTCGCTTGCGTCCTGTGCGTGTGTCTGACGCAGAGCCCGCTGTACCTCATGTTGATGGCGGCTATCGCGCTGGTGCTCGTTGCCGTGCGCCCTGTACGCGGGCTGCGCGCGACCTTTGTGCCGGCGTTGGCTGCCGCGGGGTTTGCCGTGGTTCTGGCGCTGCCTGCCCTGCTGCTGGGCGCTTCCGCTACGGGCGCCATGCTCAAAATTGCGCTCAAGACGTTCATTAACGTGTCGCTCGTGCTGGGTGTTTCGTGGACGCTCACCTGGAACCGCATGTCGGCGGCGCTCAAGACGCTACATCTGCCCGACGAGGTCATCTTTACGTTTGATATGGCGCTCAAGCACATCGAGGTGCTGGGCCGAACGGCGCACGATCTGACCGAATCGGTCATGCTGCGCAGTGTGGGTCGCGCGCCTGAGGGGTTTTCGCGCACCGACTCGGTCGCGGGTATCATGGGCATGACGTTTATCAAGGCGATGGAATGCAGTCGTGCGATGGACGAGGCCATGCTCTGCCGCGGCTTTGCTGGTGCGTATCCGGCGCCCGCGCGGGGCGGATTTGGCTGGCGCGATGCGGTCTATGCGGTCGGCGTGGCGTTGCTCGCCGTGTTGTGTGCGGTACTGTAGCGCGGGCGGTCTAGCCGTCGATGTGAGTAGGGAAGGGCGACGTTTTGACGATCGATATGAATAGTGCGGCGGGCACGAACGGTGCGGGCGGCGCCGAGGGCGCGCCGCTTATTGAGTTGCGCGACGTGGTGTTCTCCTATGCGGGGCATACGGTTGTCGATGGCGTGTCGCTGCAGGTCGATCGTGGTGAACTCGTTGCCCTGCTCGGTCCCAACGGCTGCGGTAAGACGACGATTATGCGTCTTATTAACGGCCTTGAACTCGCGGACGCAGGGGCATACCTGTTTGACGGGTGTATGGTCGATGCGGCATATCTCAAGGATTCCGCGACGGCCCAGCGGTTCCATCAGCGCGTGGGCTTTGTGTTCCAGAATGCCGACGCCCAGTTGTTCTGCGCTACGGTGGGTGAGGAAGTTGCTTTTGGTCCCGCGCAGATGGGGCTGCCGGCAGACGAGCTCGACCGTCGCGTGCACGATGCCATAGAACTGTTTCAAGTTGCCGACCTGGTCGATGCCTCGCCCTATCAGCTTTCGGGTGGGCAAAAGAAGCGTGTGGCGCTGGCGGCAGTCGTATCGATGAACCCCGATATCTTGGTTCTCGACGAACCTACTAATGGGCTCGACGAGGATTCATGCGACATCGTGGTCAACTTCTTGCTGGCCTACGTCGCGGCGGGTAAGACGGTCTTGATGAGCACACATCACCAGGATTTGGTGCGACGCCTGGGTGCCCGTGCAATCTATATCGATCGATATCACCATGTGGTCGAGGCGCCTTCGCCGTCGTATGGAACCGAAAGCGGTGCTACGGACTAGTTGCTGCGTAGAGCGTGCGTAGCCGCCCGCGCGGCTTTGCCGTGATGGTATAGTTATCCAGGTTTTTTATGGGGGTGGCTATGCCAAGCTGGAACATTCATATCGCTCAGACGGAGCGTTTGCTGGAGCGCACCGGTGCGCTTGCCAAGAGCGTGCGCGACCGCAATGCCTTTTTGTTTGGCTGCGTGGTTCCGGATATTTTCGTGGGCTATATGGTCCCTGGCATCGCCGATCCCATCCCGTACCGCATTACGCACTTTGCCAAGCCCGAGCCTATCCCTAAGCCGCGTGAGCACGAGTTCTGGGATACCTATGTGGCACCGTTGCTTAAAAGTTCGCCCACCGGTGCGCCAGCCGCGGCGACCTCGATTATCGAGGAGCGCGAGCGACTGAATCGCGTGCACTATCCCCAGCGCTACAGGGATGCTGAGCCGGTTGTCGGTCCCGGCGCTCGTGAGTTCTCGCTTGCGTCCGAAGATGTGGCGCAGTCGTTGCTCGATTTGACACTGGGTGTCTGGTCGCATCTGGTGGCCGATACCGTATGGAATACGCGCGTGAATCAGTACCTGGAGGCGCACGGCGGCAAGCCGTGCGAGGAGTTCCGCATTAAAAAGCAAGGCGACTTTGACTGGTTCGGCAAGACGCTCGGCATTGTTTCGATTCCGCGCGCGACCGATCGCCTGTATACTGCGGCGACGCGTTTTGGGCAGTATCCCATCCATAAGGAGTATGTGCTCAAGACCATCGGCGTCATGCACGAGATTGTACGCGAAAACCCCGGCGATCCCGACCATCCGCCATACCGCCTGCTAACCGAGGAATTCTTCGACGCAACGTTTACCGAGGTCATCGAGCTGACCGAGGCGGGTTTTGCCGCCCGTGTCGAATCGCCCGATGTGCCTGCGCTGCCCCTGATTGCTAGCTGCTAGCTGGCCGGCCCGGCAGTGAATAGCTCAACCCAATCGACAAGTCGCTCTTGCCGTAAGGTATCTTCGGCAATGCGCTCCTGTTTGGTCTTTGGGATGTGGGGAAGCCCGGCCTTTTTATGGATGAGCTCGGCTATGTGGTCGAAGCTCTTCTTCTCCTTGATCTGGTCATAGGTAATTTGGATGACGTCGTAGCCCATGCTTGTGAGTGCGGTGGCGCGCTCGGCATCGGAGAGGCTCGCGGCTTCGCTGTCGTGGGCAGAGCGGCCTTGGCATTCCAGAATGACGCCCATGCTGTCGGTGGCGCTTTCGATGAGGATATCGGCGTAGCAGCAGGTTTTGTCATACAGCGAACGTGCGGCTTCACTGAGCGGGATGCGCGCGTTGTTGGCGATCTCGATGCCCTGGCCGCCCTCGTCGCGGGGGAGCGAGATAAGCATGGAGGTCTGTACTTCGAAGGGCGAGGCGGCCTGCCCCGTCATGTGCTCGGCCGCCCAGCGCAGTTGTTTGACGCCGCGCAGGCCTGCGGCTTGCTTGGCGAACGCGGCGATATCCGTTGCGGTAAGAAGCGGCGTGCGCTTCCACAAGTTGGTGTCATTGCCCTTGGTGTCGTTAACTCGCTCCCAGCCGCAGTTGGGTGGAATGAACTTAAGCGAAATAGCTTCATCGAGTTGTTGTTGCGTTCGCTCGCAGGGCTTAAACACTGCAAAGGAGCCGCACATCTCGTAGCACGCCATGAGTAACTGGTTGCGTGAGACCTGCGTGGCAAGGCTGAGCAGCGTGAACACCGGTGAAGTGACATCAAATCCATGTTCAGTCTGCCTAAACGACCCCGGAGGTGGTTCTTGGGTCAGGAGGTGCGATTTAAACAGGCTTCGCGACCCGGATTGTGCCCGAGTGAATACAAGCCTGTGAAGTGGTGCGTGAAGCAGGTCTTTTACAACTGCATGACTTCCGAGGCCACAACATCTGCGATCCATATTGCCAAGGCTAATGGCGGGGTAAAGGCCTAATACCTGCGGCGGGATGCGGTAGTAGTTAAAGGCGGATTGCCCACAAAGCGTCAGGTCCATAATGCCCTCCTGGCCGAAATCATCTCTTTGAAGCGAGTGATGCCAGCGTCAATCCGGAAGTATGCGGCAAAATCTGAACCCTATGAGCGGACCTGGCTTTTGAGGCTAGTTTATCAGGCATTTTGTTGCGAAAAAACAGGGTGTGCTCGGAGGTTCCAGAATTTGCCGCATACTTCCGAAAACCAGGTCGATTTGGTTCTTGCTAAAACGATTTATCAGCCCTGTGTGAGGTGTGGGTTTGCCACCGGGCGAACACTTTTAGCGCTTGGGGCTTTATTTTTTGGGCCTCGAAGGGTGGATTTCGCGCTTTTGGTAAAGAAATGAGTGCGTGTTTTGCCGTGCGGCGGCATTGGCACAGAAAAAGGGCCCGGAAGGCGAAGCCTTCCGGGCCCTTTGCAATGCAAATCTGCTTGCAAGTACGATTTAGCGCACCTGAGCGACGTATGCGACGTTGGTCGAGGAGACCTTGTCCTCGAGCTGGACGCTCATGCGGGGATCGCCGGCGGTAGCGACGGTCAGATCGCCGGCCTCGACGTAGCCGAGCTCCTTAGCGGTCTCGATCGCCTTGACGATCGTGCCGTTGACGGTGCCCTGGGTAATCTCGGCCTGATGCGGGATAACGCCCCAGTACATGATCATCTGCTGGACGGCCCACTCGTGGCGGGAGAACGCGCAGATCGGCATGTTGGGACGGAAGTGCGAGATCAGGCGAGCGGTACGACCGGTGGTCGTCGGCACGGTGATGCACTTGGCGCCAACGGTGGTAGCCATGTTCACAGCGGACATACCCACAACGTTGTTGACGACGCGGGTGCCATGAGCGTCAGCCGGAACCTCGAGTGGAGCGTGAGCCGGGAGGTACTTCTCGGTCTCGAGAGCAATGCTGGCCTGCATCTTGACGGCCTCGACCGGGTACTTACCGGCAGCGGACTCGCCAGAGAGCATAACGGCGTCGGTGCCGTCGTAAATGGCGTTAGCAACGTCGGCAACCTCGGCGCGCGTCGGGCGCGGGTTCTGCTGCATGGAGTCGAGCATCTGCGTAGCGGTGATAACGGGCTTGTAGGCCGCGTTGCACTTGGCGATGATCTCCTTCTGGATGTGCGGAACGAGCTCGGGCTTGATCTCGATGCCCAGGTCGCCACGGGCGACCATGATGCCGTCGGAAGCCTCGAGGATCTCGTCGAAGTTCTCGACGCCCAGGGCGCACTCGATCTTCGGGAAGATCGTCACGTGCTCGCCACCGTTCTCGCGGCAAAGCTCGCGGATGCCGCGGACGGACTCGCCGTCACGGATGAAGGAAGCGGCGATGTAGTCGATGTTCTCGGTCAGGCCAAAGAGGATGTCCTGACGATCGCGCTCGGTGATGGCGGGCAGCGAGATGTTGACGTTGGGCATGTTGACGCCCTTGCGCTCGCCGATCAGGCCGTCGTTCTTAACGACGCAGGTCATGTCCTGGCCGTCGACGGACTCGACCTCGAGGGCAACCAGACCGTCATCGATCAGGATAAGGGAGCCCTTCTCGACCTCGGAGGGCAGAGCCAGGTAGTCGAGGGAGATGTGCTCAGCGGTGCCGTGGAAATCCTCGGACGTGGGCTGAGCGGTGACGACGATCTTATCGCCGGTCTTGACGGCAACCTTCTTGCCGTCGACCAGAAGGCCGGTGCGGACCTCGGGGCCCTTGGTGTCGAGCAGGATGCCGACGGGCAGACCGAGCTCCTTGGAAATACGACGGACGCGCTCGATGCGACCGTGGTGCTCGTCGTAGGATCCGTGCGAGAAGTTAAAACGGGCGACGTTCATGCCCGCCTTGATCATCTCGCGGATGGTCTCGTCGCTATCGCAGGCGGGACCCATGGTGCATACAATCTTGGTGCGCTTGTACATTCAGACCTCCATCTGACATCGTCTTGCGCTGATAGATAAACCATAAGAAATAAAACTGAGATGATTATAACGAAATGCCGACCGAATACCCCAAAAAATCGACCGTATGCCGAATTAGAAGTTCATTTTTTGCGAATAAACGGTATATGCAAAAACTTTACCAACCGTTCTAACCGCTGCTATCTGGGCGATATTTCAGTTTGATGATGCACCGAAGAAAAAACGTTTTATCAATGTCGAACATCATACGGTCTGCATCGTTGCACTCGAGCCGTGTTTCCAATTGGAATGTTTTGGCTAGACGCGCCGCTTTGGGGTACCATAGCTCCACTATCAACTGCCGCTCAGCACGGCAGCCTTGATGAGCCCTTGCCCTTCTCCTGGGAATTATGATCGGGCATCAATCTGCTGAGTGGCCCGAATCCCAGGAGGGGACTCTATATGCAAAAGGAATACCTGTCCGCCGCGGCGGAGGTACTCAGCGACCAAGGTGTCGATGAGGACCTCGGCCTGAGCAACGACGAGGCGTCGTCGCGCCTCGCCAAGACAGGCCCTAACAAGCTCGAGGAAGCCGAGAAGACGCCGTTGTGGAAGCGCTTCTTTGAGCAGATGGCCGACCCCATGGTCATCATGCTGATCGTTGCCGCCGTCATCAGTGCACTCACGGGCATGGTCAAGGGTGAGGCGGACTTTGCCGACGTCGCCATCATCATGTTCGTCGTTATCGTCAACTCGGTGCTGGGCGTGGTTCAGGAGGCCAAGAGCGAGGAAGCTCTCGAGGCATTGCAGGAGATGAGCGCGGCGCAGTCCAAGGTTCTGCGCGACGGCAAGCTCGTGCACCTGCCGAGTGCCGAGCTCGTGCCTGGCGATGTGATCATGCTCGAGGCGGGCGACTCCGTCCCGGCCGACTGCCGCGTGCTCGAGAGCGCCACGATGAAGATCGAAGAGGCTGCACTCACCGGCGAGTCCGTGCCTGTCGAGAAGCATGCCAACGTGATCGAGCTCGCCACCGGCACCGACGACGTGCCGCTCGGCGACCGCAAGAACATGTGCTACATGGGTTCCACCGTGGTGTACGGTCGCGGTCGCGCCGTCGTGGTCGGTACCGGTATGAACACCGAGATGGGCAAGATTGCCGGCGCCCTGGCCGAGGCCAAGGAAGAGCTCACGCCGCTGCAGGTGAAGCTTGCCGAGCTCAGCCGCATCCTTACCATCATGGTTATCGTCATCTGCGTCGTCATCTTTGGCGTCGACATCATCCGTCACGGCGTGGGCAACGTCCTTACCGACCCGACGGCCCTGCTCGATACCTTTATGGTTGCCGTCTCGCTCGCCGTCGCCGCTATCCCCGAGGGCTTGGTCGCCGTCGTGACCATCGTCCTTTCGCTCGGCGTGACCAAGATGGCCAAGCGCCAGGCGATCATCCGCAAGCTTTCTGCTGTCGAGACACTCGGCTGCACGCAGACCATCTGCTCCGACAAGACCGGTACCCTTACTCAAAACAAGATGACCGTTGTCAAGCACGAGCTCGCTGCGCCCAAGGAGAAGTTCTTGGCCGGCATGGCGCTGTGCTCCGATGCCCAGTGGGACGAGGAGCTGGGCGAGGCCGTGGGCGAGCCGACCGAGTGTGCACTCGTCAATGATGCCGGCAAGGCTGGTCTTACTGGCCTGACTGCCGAGCACCCGCGCGTGGGCGAGGCCCCGTTCGACTCGGGCCGTAAGATGATGTCCGTGGTCGTCGAGACCCTGGACGGCGAGTACGAGCAGTACACCAAGGGCGCGCCCGACGTGGTGATTGGCCTGTGCACCCATATCTACGAGGGCGATAAGGTCGTCCCCCTGACTGAGGAGCGCCGCGCCGAGCTCGTGGCAGCCAACAAGGCCATGGCCGACGAGGCCCTGCGCGTGCTGGCGCTGGCGAGCCGCACCTACACCGAGGTTCCCGCCGACTGTAGCCCCGCTGCGCTTGAGCATGACCTGGTCTTCTGCGGCCTGTCCGGCATGATCGACCCGGTCCGTCCCGAGGTGGCCGACGCTATCCGCGAGGCGCACGACGCTGGCATCCGCACCGTCATGATCACGGGCGACCACATCGACACCGCCGTGGCCATCGCCAAGCAGCTGGGCATCGTCGCCGACCGCAGCCAGGCCATTACCGGTGCCGACCTCGACCGCATGAGCGACGAGGAGCTCGACGCGCACATCGAGGACTACGGCGTGTACGCCCGCGTCCAGCCCGAGCACAAGACCCGCATCGTCGAGGCCTGGAAGTCGCGCGATCAGATCGTCGCCATGACGGGCGACGGCGTCAACGACGCCCCGTCCATCAAGCGCGCCGACATCGGCGTGGGTATGGGCATCACCGGTACCGACGTTACCAAAAACGTCGCCGACATGGTGCTCGCCGACGATAACTTCGCCACCATCATCGGTGCCTGCGAAGAGGGCCGTCGCATCTACGACAACATCCGCAAGGTCATCCAGTTCCTGCTTTCGGCCAACCTTGCCGAGGTGTTCTCGGTGTTCATCGCCACGCTCATCGGCTTTACTATCTTCCAGCCGGTGCAGCTGCTGTGGGTGAACCTGGTCACCGACTGCTTCCCCGCGCTCGCGCTGGGCATGGAGGACGCCGAGGGCGACATCATGAAGCGCAAGCCGCGCAACGCCAAGGACGGTGTCTTTGCCGGTCACATGGGCCTGGACTGCGTGGTCCAGGGCCTGATCATCACCGTGCTGGTGCTGGCGAGCTTCTTTGTGGGCGTGTACTTTGACATGGGCTACATCCACATCGCCGATATGATCGCCGGTAATGCCGACGAGGAAGGCGTGATGATGGCCTTCATCACGCTCAACATGGTCGAGATCTTCCACTGCTTCAATATGCGCAGCCGTCGTGCGTCGCTGTTTAGCATGAAGAAGCAGAACAAGTGGCTGTGGGCTTCGGCCGCGCTGGCACTGGTGCTGACGGTGATCGTGACCGTGCAGCCGACGCTTGCCGAGATGTTCTTTGGCCCCGTGACGCTTGAGCTCAAGGGCGTTCTTGCCGCGCTGGGCCTGGCCTTCCTGATCATCCCGCTGATGGAGATCTACAAGGCGATCATGCGCGCGGTGGAGAAAGAGTAGCGCACTCGTCCGGGCCCGCCCCACGCCCTTTCTCCCTCACTGGTCCTCGCGCTTCGCGCTGTGGAATCGTTCGGGAGAAAGGGCTTCCGGGGCGGGCCCTGCGGTATCCTTGCTGGCTTTTCTCCCGCGCGGATGATAAAGGGCTGAGGGAAAGTTTGTGAGCTGGTCGGGCTTTGCCCGGCCAGCTCTTTTTGATTTAAAATACCTGCTCAGTTGTGATTTATGGTGCTGGGAGGCGCTTGTGGGCAAGGCTAAGGCTAAGGCGAAGAAAAAGACGACGGGGGCGCGGGCTAAGCGTGATCGTCGTCGGAAGCTCGCGACCGAGGCTCCCGTATCTGCTGAGGAGCTGCTGGCAAGCGTGCCGGGGCTTGACGCGCTGCAGGACGTTCCGGCGTTTGATGACCTGCCAGTCGATGAAACCCAGCAGACTGCCTTTGATGATTTCTGCGCACATGCTGAGGAGCCCGAGCAGATGCAGCTTGGCGCCGTGGTGCGCTTAGATCGCGGGTTTCCGCTGGTGGTGACGGCCGACGATACCTTTCGTGCCGAGCATGCCGTGGGGTTTGCCAAGTCGCGCGGCGAGGACGAGGTGCTGCTGCCCGCCGTGGGCGACCGTGCGGCGGTGCGCCGCGCTCCCGGGCACGATATGGGCGTGATTGAGTGCGTTCTGCCGCGCCGTACGAGCTTTGAGCGTTGGCGCGGCCGTGCCCGCGGAGAGCGTCAGGTGCTCTGCTCCAACGTGGATAGCGTGCTAATCGTGCAGGCGCTCGGTGCCGGTGAGGTGCTGCTCGACCGCGTGGCGCGCTCGCTGGTGTTGGCGCTCGACTGCGATGCCGAGCCGGTGGTGGTGCTCACCAAAGCTGACCGCTGCGATGCCGAGGAGCTCGAGCGCGATCTGGACCGCGTGCGCCGCCTGGTGGGTCCGGACGTGCGCGTGATCGTGACGTCCTCTGCTGAGGGCCGCGGCCTGGACGAGGTCCGTGTCTGCGTGCCTGCCGGGAGCTGCGCCATGATTCTGGGCGAGTCGGGTGCCGGCAAGTCGACGCTGCTCAATGCACTGCTGGGCCACGATACGTTGGCGACCGGCGGTGTGCGCGAACGCGACGACCAGGGCCGTCACACTACCGTCGCGCGCGTGATGGTGGCGCTGCCGGGCGACGCCGGTGTGATCGCCGATGCCCCGGGCCTGCGCAGCCTACCGCTCGTGGGTCACGAGCGGGGTCTGGCGCGCGCCTTCCCCGAGATTGTCGAGGCATCGCGCGCGTGCCGGTTTGGCGATTGCACACATACCCATGAGCCGGGTTGCGCCGTTCGCGAGGCCGAGGACGCCGGGCAGATCGACAGTCTGCGTCTGGAAACGTTCCAAAACTTGGCGTCATCCATGCGCGTGAGCGCTCAAATGCTCGATCCCGATGTTCATCTGTAATTGATTTTTCCTATGACAGCCGTCTCCCAACTGTTCGGGAGACGGCTTTTTTGCTGCGGAAAAGCCTCGAAACATGCAGTTTGCTGACGTGCTGACCAAAACCTTGCCATGAGCTTGACGGGCTGGTCAGCTTTTGGTCGGCGATTGGTTTGACATCGAAAACCAAGATCGCGATTGCGCCGCTTTGCACTCTGACCGCCCAGACAATGGTGGTACGGGCATTCGCCCGGCACTGCCATGAGAGGAGCGGCCGTGAACAAGAGCAAGCGCAACGCCATCAGTCTGGTCGCGGGCGTGCTCGCTGCTCTGCTCTGCATGGTTTACGGCTCGTCGATCCGCTCACAAGCCGAACAGGTCCAGGCTGAGACCTTGGCCAAGTACGGTGGCGATCGCGTCGAGGTATGCGTCGCGGCGCGCGATATCGATGTGGGCGAGACCCTCGATGAGACCAATGTCATAACCCAGGAATGGCCGACGAGCCTGCTGCCGCGTGACGCGGCGACCGAGCTGCGCCAGGTGCGCGGCGACGTGACGACTTCGCGTATTCCCAAAAACGCCGTGATCTGCAATGTCTACACCAAGGCCGAGAGCCACAAGCTCGAGGTGCCTAAGGGCAAGGTCGCCGTTTCGGTGGCGGTCGATGCCGAGCACTCGGTCGGCGGTGCCACGGGCGTGGGCAGCTATGTGGACGTGTACGTGCAAAAAGATGGCGTAACCGATCGACTGTGCGGCGCGCACGTGATCGATACCAGTGAGAATTCCGGTGCCACGCGCGAGGGCAAGATCGAATGGGTGACGCTGGCGGCTGACCCCGAAGACGTCAAGGAACTGCTGGGAGCCTCGGGCAAGGGAACGGTCAGCTTGACGATTCCCGCCACGGCGCGCGGCAAAAAGAGCGGAGGCGACGAGTGATGAAGGCGATCTGGCTTGCGTGCTGCGCGTGCGGCGATTACGGGCTGTTGCAGCAGGAAGTCGAGGGCCGTGATGCGGGTGCACAGGTGCTTCGCGTGGGTGACCTGGACGGGCTGGTTTCCATGGCGCGGGCGTTTCCGTCGCGCCGCGGGGCTGCCATCATCGCGGCGTCTCTGTTTGATATCGAAGATGTGCGCAAGACTGTTGCGCGCCTGACGGCCGAAGGCCGCGTGAGTCGCGTGGTCGTGTTGATAGAAGCGCTCGATCCGTCGGATATCGAGGGACTGTTTCGCGCGGGGGCGACCGAGGTCATCGCTGCGCACAGTATATGCGGCAACGGGCGCGCGGGCGAGGGAGCGGTTGATTCCGATCGGCGCATGACGATTGAGCCCGATGCTTTTGTTGATAGGGAACCCGGGGCGCCTCGCGCTACAAGAGGCCCGCGTGTTGATGATTATGGAAAAGCGGAAGCCGAGCATGGTCGGCGCCCCCGGAACCCCCTTGTATACGATGACGCTGGGGGGCCGGCACAGCATGCTGGCGACTCCCCGGCTGTAGATATGGGATACGTGCACGGCGTGAATCTGGCGGATGAACTCGACGAAGTTGAGGGCTTTGCCGGGTGCGGCGAGTTGTCGCTGATGCAGCATGAGCAGATTGCACAGAACGAGCCTGCCTTGCAGACCGAACAAGCTGCCATGCCGGCTTGGACGCAGCGTGTGGTTGCGGCGGGGGAGACGGGGACGCTGTCGCCGACGCCCGCCCCGCCGCCTCCGATGCCGCCGGCAGACGCTGCCGCTCCGCAGCATCGAGCTCCGGTCATCTGCGCCATTTCGGGTTCGGGCGGTTGCGGCAAGTCGACGATCGTTGCCACCATGGCACACACATCGTCGCTGTTGGGCTTGCGTGCCGCCGTGCTCGACCTGGACCTGATGTTTGGAAACCTTTACGACTTGTTAGGCGTCGATGCTCCGCGCGATATGGCGGCACTTATCGAGCCGGCGGCGGGCGCGCTCACCGAGCCGGATATCGTAGCCACATCGATGCGCGTGGCGCCAGGCGTTACGCTCTGGGGTCCCGTTGCGGCGCCCGAGCAAGCCGAGCTCATGGCACGTCCGGTGGAGCTACTGCTTGATGTTTTGCGTCGCGAATCCGACGTGGTCTTTATCGATACCTCGGTCTTTTGGGGCGACGCCGTGGCGGCTGCGGTGGCGGCGAGCGACCGTTGCCTGGTCGTTGGCGATGCTGCGGTGTCGTCCGCGACGTCGGCGTCGCGCGTCATTGAACTGGCGAGTCGAGTAGGTGTGCCGCGCACGCGCATGAGCGCCGTGTTCAACCGGTTCGGTGCGCGCGGAGCAGACGAGGACGTCGCCATGCGCTTTGAGATTGCCTGTGCGTTGAGCTCCAAGATTCGCATCGCCGATGGCGGGCAGGATCTCGCCGCGCTCATGGCGTTTGGGCGCGCTGACGAGGCAGTGGGGCAGACCAGCGCTTTTGCGACCAGCGTGCGCGAGGCCACGCGCGAGATGCTCGTGGAACTGGGGTGCGCCGTCGGCCCTTGGAGCGATATAGTCGCCGACCGTGCAACGCGCACCGATCGCCCGCGTATTCGCCTTCCCTGGTCGCGCGAGGGTGATCAGCGATGAGCCTGCAAACAAGGATTAAGGCTGCCGGCGCTGCAGCGGAGGCAGCGCCTGTAGATGCGGGGCGTCGCCGCGCGGTGAAACGACGTACCAAGCGCGCCGTGATGGACCGCATGGGTTACGACGAAGTGGCGCGTATCAGCGCCTATATCGACCCGGCACTTGCCCGCTCGGAATTGCGTCCCGCGGTGGAGGCGGCGCTCAATGTTGAAGAGCCGACCGATCTCGCGACGACCGAGCGCGAGGCCATCATCGACGAGATTTTGGATGACGTGGTGGGCTTGGGGCCGTTGCAGCCGCTCATCGAGGACGACACCGTTACCGAGATCATGATCAACGGCTGCCGCTCGGCTTTCTTTGAACGCGGCGGCGTCTTGTACCCCATCGAGCATGCGTTTGAGGATGATGAGCAGATCCGTGTGCTTATCGACCGCATCATCTCGCCACTTGGCCGCCGTATCGACGAGCGCAGCCCCATCGTCAACGCCCGTCTCAAAACGGGCTATCGCGTCAACGCGGTGATTCCGCCTGTGGCGATTGACGGACCGATTCTCACCATCCGAAAGTTCTCGGACCGTATCTGCTCGCTGGACGAGCTTGTGGGGCTGGGGTCGCTGCCGCTTTGGTATGCGCAGCTGCTGTCGTGCGCTGTGTCGCTGCGACAGGACCTGGCGGTTGCGGGAGGCACGGGATCTGGTAAGACCACTCTGCTCAACGCGTTGTCATGCGAGATTTCCACCGGCGAGCGCATCGTGACGATCGAGGACTCTGCCGAGCTCAAGTTTGCGCATCATCCGCACGTGGTGCGCCTAGAGGCGCGCGAGGCTTCAATTGAGGGTGAGGGTGCGGTGACGATTCGCGACCTAGTAACTAATGCCCTGCGCATGCGCCCCGACCGCATCGTGGTGGGCGAGGTGCGTGGTGCCGAGTGCTGCGACATGTTGCAGGCCATGAACACGGGCCACGACGGGTCGCTCACCACACTTCATGCGGGTTCAGAACAGGAGACCGTGGTGCGTCTGACGTTGCTTGCACGTTATGGCATCGATCTGCCGAGCGAGCTCATCGAGGAGCAGATTGCCATGGCGCTCGACGGCATCGTGATGTCCGAGCGCCACGCCGATGGCAGGCGTTTCGTCTCCTCGTATTCGGGGGTGCGTCGCGCCGCGTCGGGCGGCGTAGAGCTCGAGCGCTATGTGACTTTCGATGCCGCCGAGCGCACCTGGACGCTTGACCGCGAGCCGCCGTTTATCGCAGAAGGCCTGCGGTCGGGGACGCTCACACAAGAGGAGGTGGACGAATGGAGGTCGCTGTGCCCCTCGTCGTAGGGGGTTTGGCAGGGTTTTCTGTTGCGACGGCGTGCGGGGCGGAACCTCGTGTGCCGCAGGTGCCGCCGGCGGAGCTGGCGCGTCAGGCGCTCGAGACGGTGGCAGAGAGGCTGCCGCGTGAGCTGGTGGAAAACGATCTGCTGAAAAAGATCGCCCGTTCGTGGACATCGCTGGCTCCGGCGCATCGCCTTGGCCTCGTGATCGAAGATACTTCGGGGCGATTGGCGTTTCTACTGCTATCGAGCGGTGTCTGCTGCGTTTTACTAACGATGGTGTCGTTATCGCCCCTCGGGTTTGCCTTGGGACTTGTTGCTCCGATTGCCGCTGGCGCCGCTCGGGATGGCTTTGAGAGCCGGCGCGAGCAACACGATGCAGAAGAGGCCATGCCCGAGGCGTTTACCGCACTTTCCATGTCGCTTGCCTCGGGACATTCGCTGGCCCAGGGCATGCGCTTTGTGGGCGCTCATGCGCAAGAACCGGTGCATACCGAGTTTTTGCGGGTGGCGGCGGCGATCGATTGCGGTATCTCGGCGACCGACGCGCTCGATGACTTGCTCGTGCGCATCGACGCTCCCGGCCTTTCGCTTGTGACCTTGGCGCTTAAGGTGTCTCAGCGCACCGGTGCTCCGCTTGCCGACTTACTGTCCGAGGCGTCGAGCATGGTGGGGGAGCGCATTGAGCTCAAGCGCCGCCTGGATGTCAAGACGTCGCAGGCTCGCATGTCTGCGCATATGGTCGCGGCGATGCCGGCGGGCATGTGCGCGGTGTTGGCGCTGCTTTCGGCAGATTTTCGTCGCGGTCTTGCGACGCCTGCCGGCGTGGGCGCTGTGGTGCTGGGTCTTGCCCTCAATGCCGTTGCCCTGGTGGTTATCCGACGCATTATGCGGGTGGAGCTATGAGCGCCCCGGTTGCAGTTGCGGCTTGCCTGTGCGCCCTGAGTGTATTTGTCGCGACGGGTTTGGATCGGGCGGATGCACGCAAGATCGCAGGGGCCTGCAAGCGCGAGGCGGTGCTGGTCGCTGCCGCGGGTCGCTCAGTGGTCGATGCCCTGACCGCGCGAGTGAAGGGCGCGGTTGGAGTGGGCGGCCCGGCGCGAGTGCCGCTCGGCGAAGTGTCCGAGATGATCGATGTTGTGCGCTTGGGTCTTTCGGCCGGTCTTTCTTTTGATGCGGCGCTTGAGATTTTCTGCGCCAACCGCCGGTCAGTGCTGGCTCTTCGCCTTGAGCGGGCCTGCATGGCGTGGCAGGTGGGCGTGGGCACGCGTGAGGACGAGTTGTTGGCCGCCGCGCGCGACCTGGACGTGCGAGCGCTCGAGACCTTTGCCATCACGGTGGGGCAGGCGCTCGCCCTGGGTGCCCCACTTGCCGAGACGCTGGCCGCTCAAAGTCGCGAGATCCGTGCGGCTCATCGCGCTGCGGTCGAGCGCGAGATCGAGCGTGCGCCCGTCAAGCTGCTGATTCCCACCGGCACGCTCATCTTGCCGGCGTTGCTTCTGTCCATATTGGGCCCGCTGCTGGGAGCAGGCGGGATGATGTAGGGAGGAATACATGAACACGATGACTGACGCTGCTGGCAAGGTCCAGGGCTGGGCGTTTTGCCGGGCGGCACATGTTCGTCAACGCGCCAAGGAGCTACTGCAGGAGGAGAGTGCACAGGGTACCACCGAGTATGCCATCTTGGTCGGCGTGCTCGTGGTGATCGCGATTATCGCCATCGTCGCATTTAAGGGCAAGGTTAAAGAGCTATGGGATGCGATCAGCGAGGGCATCAACAGCCTGTAGAGGGCGAGCGCTCCATCGGGGTGCTGCTGGTGTTTGCTTGCCTGATCGTGGCGATGGCGGCGGTGCTTTGGGGGCTTAACGCCGCGCGGCAGCAGCGTCCTGGGGCCGCCTTCGATTCGGGCTCAGATTCGGCGGTGGCGTCTCAAAAAGATGAGATGCGAGATGCGGACGATTCGGATGTCGCTGTCACGGCGCAAACCTTTCTGCGGACGCTCGACAAGCGGTCTGGCACTACGACGGATTCGCCTGAGGACAGCGCGATTGCGGTCCGGCTTGCATGGTCCGAGGACCGACCGATGACCGAGGCAGCGGCGGATATGTTACGCGCCTACCGCGAGGTGCCAACGGCCCAGCTCGCCCTGAGCGGCTATCTCGATATTAAGGGCAACGTATGGGGCGCCATCGTGCGCGATGGGCGCGGCTGGGTCGATATGGTGACGGTTGCCGCGGATGCTGGCGATGCTTCATGTCGTCTGCGCGCGGTGCGCCTGGTCCCGCAAACAATAAGCTCAAAGGAGGGATCGTGAAATGCATGGCGTTCTGCGTGAAGAGGTTGCCCAAGCGACTGTGGAATACGCCATCGTCACGGTGGCGCTGCTATCGATCGTGCTGGCGATTGCGGGACTTTGGCGTGCTGGCACCGATGGACGCTTGGCGGCGCTGGTTGAGCGGGCGGCATCCCATGGCGTTGCCTCGATGTCGGTTATCGACGCCGCCGCGGGCGCTAAGGACATCGCGTTGTATTGATATCGCGCACGAGGACCGGGCGCGGTCTACGGTCGAGGCTGCTTTTTTGCTGCCGACGTTTCTGACGCTCATCCTTCTCGCACTGCAACCGGTGTGCCTGCTTTATACGCGCGCGGTCATGGAGTCTGCCGCCGCCGAGACCGCGCGGCTCATGACCACGACGACGGCGGAGGACGACGATCTTAAGGAGTTCACCCGCCGCCGGCTTGCCGCAGTGCCCAACGTTTCGATCTTTCATGCCGGCGGGCCGTTGTCGTGGGATATCGAGCTTGGCCGGGCCGGTGCGGGTGGCGTCTCGTCCGTGTCCGTTTCCGGCGAGGTCAAGCCGTTGCCTGTGATCGGTGCGTTTGCGCAGGCTATGGGTGGTACCGCCGAGGGCGGCTACGTTGAGCTCAAGGTTGATGTCTCGTATCAATCGCGTCCCGAATGGCTGGAGGGAGATTATGATTCGTGGATTGCTGCATGGGATTAAGCGTTTCTGGTCTAGATGCGTTTTGACGCGCCGTCCGAGCTGCCATCGCAAACGAGGCGGCTTTATGGGCCGCGCCGGTGTCGACCTGTTTATCGAAGACGGTGCCTACACCACGCTTTCTTCTGCCGTGGTCATCCTAGTGGTGCTCACGTTGTTGTTTTCGTCGACCGCGGCGATATGGAGCATGTCGCGTGCCGGGGATACCCAGGTGGCGGCCGATAGCGGCGCGCTGGCGGGTGCCAACGTAGTGTCGTCCTATCACACGGCTGCCACGGTGGTTGATGCGAGCATCTTGAGTCTGGGGCTGGCGGGGTTTGCCACAATCGGGACGGGCCTGGTCGCCATCCTCATCCCAGGTGCCGAACCAGTTGCCGGCAATATGGTCGACACCGGGATTGAGATCATTAAAACGCGCAACAAGTTTGCCAAAAGCGCATCGGAAGGCTTACAGAAAATCGAGACGGCTCTGCCGTATCTGATCGCCGCGCGTGCCACGCAGGCGGTGTCGGCGCAGGATACCGATAGTGTGGCCTATACCGGTACGGCGCTTGCCGTGCCCAGGACATCCGAATCGGACTTCGCTGCGCTCAAAGGGTCAGAGATCTCGACCGATACCATTAAAGACACATCAGATGATTTAGAGCGTGCGGCCGAGGAGCTGCGGAAGGCTTCTGAGGACACGGCGAAGGCTAAAGAGCGCGCTTGGCTGGCGGATTGTGGTGGGTCGGACGAGAGTTCGATTGGCAAGTACTCGTGTATGTGGGAGCGTGCGAAAAAACTAGCAGAACTATCTGACAGTCAGAACCGTCATGAAAAGTCGAGCATCACATGGGAGCCGCAAATAGCGCTCGATCGCGCGAAAATCTATTACCGGCAGCGCTTGGCGAATGAAAAACCTCAGGGATCGAGCGTCGAGATGAAAGCGCAGTCAGCCGCTCGAAAAGCGTTCTATGCCTATGCGATTGAAGAGGTCGATCGAGCATACATAAAAGATGATGGTGAACGGTTTTCTGCCTATATCCCACTATTGCCGCGTGTCCCAAACGAGGTGCGGCCGACCGAGCTTTACACCGATGCTGCATGGCCTGTAAGCAACAATGACGGCAGAACATACCTGCATTATGGAGCCGAATGCCCCGTCTATCAGAAAGGGACTCCGAGTGGGCTGGCATCTGTTGCTGATTATGATGGTCGTGATACATGCGAAGCGTGCGGCTTCGGCGTGGTTGCGCTTGGAAGCGCCCTTATGCCGCCTTCGTCCATCAGAAATGGCTTCGAATACCACTTCAATGAATTCAAAGAGGCTCTGGAAGACTACGTCGAATGCCGCAACAAAGAACTCGAACTTGAGCGTCAGACCGAGGATGAGGCCGACCGTGCGGGCAATGCGTTTGACCAGGCCATTAAAGCGCTTTCCGGCGAGCGCCCGCGTATCGCCCCACCTGGACGCAACGGCGTGGTCGCATTTGCAGTTTCGGGTGACATTACCAGCCCCGATCAACTTAACTCCTCGTTTAACACGGCAGTCAGGCTTGGCGATCGCGGTGCTATCTCTGCCGCGGTGCTGGCGCCCG
This sequence comes from Collinsella sp. CLA-JM-H32, assembly GCF_040098165.1. Classification (NCBI taxonomy): domain Bacteria; kingdom Bacillati; phylum Actinomycetota; class Coriobacteriia; order Coriobacteriales; family Coriobacteriaceae; genus Collinsella; species Collinsella sp. CLA-JM-H32. The sequence continues at coordinate 215,749 of NZ_JBBNMZ010000002.1, read as the reverse complement.
ATGAGGCGACGGCGCAAAACAACGTGCTTTCGCGATTTTTCTCGACATTGAAGGAACGCTCGGGCGGCGTTGCCGGCGTGCTCGACGGCGTCATGGATGTTTGGGGACGGCTGCTCGTGGGATACGGTGATATCCAAGGTTCGGTCGACGAACTTATGGACGAGATGATTAAAGACCTAGGAGGGGGCAGCGGTGCGTTGGGCTCCATTGCATCGTGGCTCGGCGATACCGTTTCGGCGTCCGTGGCGGCGCTGGGTTTGGAACCGTGCGACTTGCGCCTGCGAAAGCCGGTGCTGACCGATTCCGCCAACGTCATTAAGAGTCCGGGGTCTGACATTGCTGGTCTCTCTCAAGCGCAAGACAAACTGCGAAGTATTCCGTTGGGCGTGACCGATCCCAAGGCGCTTTGCGAGGCGTTGGAATATCAAGTCGAACGCACCATTAGCGGTACGGTGTTCACGCTTGCGGAGATTCCTCTGCCCGGCGGCGGCTCCATCCCACTCACCGTCGATGTCGCGACACTGGTTGGCGCTCTGGGCGGTGGGTCGTAATGAGTATTCGCATGCGTCTGCGTGAGGAGCGCGCCCAAGCGACGGTGGAGATGGCAGTGGTTACGCCCGTTTTGCTGGTGCTGGCACTCATCGTGTACAACGTCATGATCTTTGCCGGCGCTGTCGCGCGCTTCGACCGCGTGGTGCCCGACATCGTGCTGGCGCACGCTGTGGCGCCGGGCGGGGAGGGTGACGAGAGCTCTGCCGATGCCTCGGTGACGGTCCAGACTCAAATTCTGAATGCCATGGAAGGCTATGACTTGCAGATCGAAGTGTCGAGCGAGCAAGGCGCGAAGGCATCAGATGGTGGCCTGCTCTCCCTATCCGGTACGTTTAGGACCTACACCTGCACCATGCACTATGAGCCGTGGCCGACTTCTCTCAGCATCGCTGGCGTTCCGCTGGGGGCGCCGACAACGTTGTCGCACGAGCGCGCGGTGACGGTCGATCCATGGCGTCCGGGGGTGGTCATGTGACCGCGGTCTCGTCCTACATCGCTTACGCGCGGGCACTCAACAGGCTGGGTTGGACGCCGGCCGAGTTTGTGGTGGCGGAGTCGTTTGTCGTGCGCCTGCGCGGCATGCTGGGACGGCGTCAGGTTGCCGCCAACGGCCTGCCGCTCGTCATGGCGTTTCCACGCTGCTCTTCGGTCCATACGTGTTTTATGGCCTATCCCATCGACATCGCCTTCATCGATGCGCGCGGCAATATCCTCGCGCGCTACGAAAACGTATGTCCCTGGTGTATGTGCTCCTGCCCCGGCGCCTGGGCGGTATTGGAACGCCCTTCAATCCTCGCTACACCTCCCGCCCTCCAACAAGTGCCGGCGTAAGAGATTGGCGACAGCGGACTTTCGTCATACGAAATTGGGTAAGATGGAGGAGAAGGTGCATGGATGTTGAGATCCATCCGAACGCCAAAAAACACTTGACGGAAAAGCAGGTACTAGGTGCCTGGTTCGCGGTTACTGAGTGCATTCGCCGCGAGTCGGAGGACGAGCCGCCGAGATGGCTTGCCATTGGATGGCTTCCAGATGGTCGAAGTGTGGAACTTGTTGCGGTCGAACTAATTCGTGGATGGCTCATTATTCATGCCCTGTCTCCGGTTCAGAAGAAATTCTGGCAAGAGATCGAGCGAGCTCGGCAGAGGGGTCGATGATGGGCAAGACGTATACGGCCGCTAATGGTCAGGTTGTAACGGATGAAATGATTGACGCGTGGTGCGAGTCGTACGAGCGCGGAGAGTTTCCGGATGGCGAACACACCGTTGGTGGGATCGTGCATGGACGGCCCCCGCTCTCAGGTGAGGGGACGGCAACGCTGTCGGTCAAGATTCCTCTGGGAATGAAGGAGGCCATTCGTCGACGGGCGGCTGCCGAGGGGATGACGCCAAGTGAGTTTGCCCGTGCGGCTCTGAGCGAAAAACTTCTTGCTGCCGGCTGATGCCTCTGACGTGCCGATTTATAGAACCGAGGCTGTGCTCAAAAACTTTTTTAAAATTCTCGGTTGACCGGAACGCGTCCTTGGTTATACTAATCAAGCCTTGAAACAAGGCACACCTCAAATGGCTGGGTAGCTCAGTTGGTAGAGCAGAGGACTGAAAATCCTCGTGTCAGGGGTTCGATTCCCTTCCCCGCCACCTTGAATTGACTAGGACCTCTGCAAAGGGGTCCTTTTCTTTTATACAGCCCCCACATGGAATCGAACCCCGTGAGGGCGCGGAGCTGAGTAAACGCGTAAGCGTTTGCCAGCGCAGCTCGCAAGGCGCGTAAGCGCCACAGCGGTCCGTCCGCGCAGCGCGCGGACGCGATTCCCTTCCCCGCCACCTTGAATTGACTAGGACCTCTGCAAAGGGGTCCTTTTCTTTTATTGAGGGCTCTGCGGAAATTGCGTCCCGGAATTTGGCTTCAGAGTGGGATGCGCTTTCCGGCGCTTACTTCCGACGTGCGTGCACATCTCGGGCCCGCCCGCCCAGACATTCCTCCCGCTTTTGCGCCACTTTACAGACCGTTCGGTCGTCTGTCCGCACGCGCGGGTATACTCAAAACGATACTTTTCCTATGCAATACGATGCAGGCTCGGCCTGCACGATCCGAAGGGGGCAGTGATGGAGAGGATACTCGGCGTTAATCTCTCTGGCTGGTTTATTCCCGAGCCTTGGGTGACCCCGTCGCTATACGCGGCGACCGGTGCATCCAACGCGGCCGAGCTGCAGGAGGCCATGGACACCGCCGCCTATAACGAGCGCATGCGCCGTCATTACGAGACGTTTGTGAGCGAGGACGATTTCCGCCGCATGGCGCAGATTGGCCTCAATGCCGTGCGCCTGCCGGTGCCTTGGTATGCCTTTGGCTCACAGGAGTCCGATGCCTCCTACATCTCGGTTGTCGATTACATCGACCGCGCGATTGAGTGGGCTGCCAAGTACAACATTCGCGTGCTGCTTGACCTGGCGACTGTGCCCGGTGGCCAGGGCGATTCCAACGATTCGCCCGCCACGCCGGAGGCTGTTGCCGAGTGGCATTCGTCCACTAACGGCCGCCATGTCGCACTCGACGTGCTCGAGCGCTTGGCCGAGCGTTACGGCGAGGCCGAGAGCCTGCTGGGCATTGAGCTGCTGGATACGCCGCAGATGAGTGTCCGCAAGAGCCTCTTCACCATGACGGATGGCATTCCGGCGCACTACCTGCGCAACTTCTATCGCGACGCCTATGAGCTCGTCCGTTCGTATATGCCCGAGGATAAGATCGTCGTCTTTTCGTCTTCGGGGCATCCCAGCGAGTGGAAGCATTTTATGCGCGGCGCCAAGTACAAGAACGTCTACATGGACCTTCACCTGTACCATTACCGCGACGAGCATGCGCTCGACATCACGAGCCCCCGCGGGCTGACGACGGCGATTTCGCGTAACAAGCGCGAGCTTAAAGAGGCGATTTCGACTGGGTTCCCCGTGCTGGTGGGCGAATGGTCGGGCGCGGCGATCTTTGCCAACTCGTCGGTTACGCCCGAGGGCCGCAATGCCTACGAGCGCGTGTTTATCGCCAACCAGCTGGCTTCGTTTGCGCCGGCTGCCGGTTGGTTCTTCCAAACGTGGAAGACCGAGAAGCGCATTGCAGCATGGGATGCCCGCGCGGCGCTCGGTACGCTCGAGCGCGGCATGATTGAATAGGTTGATATGACGCAAAACAGCGCCCATACGGGCAAACTCTATGTGGTCGGCACGCCCATCGGCAACCTGGGCGACCTGTCCCCGCGCGTTGGCGAGGCCTTTGCCGCTGCCGATGTCATCTGCTGCGAAGACACGCGCGTGACGTCAAAGCTGCTGATGCACCTGGGCATTTCCAAGCCGCTTGTCCGTTGCGACGAGAATGTGATCGCCAGCCGCGCCACCGGCCTGGTCGACCGTCTGCTGGCGGGGGAGACCCTCGCCTTTGCCTCGGACGCCGGCATGCCGAGCGTGTCCGATCCCGGCCAGGCGCTGGTCGAGGCGGCGCGTGAGGCCGATGTGCCCGTCGAAGTTGTTCCCGGGCCCTCTGCTTGCGTCACGGCGCTCGTTTCGTCCGGCATTCCCTGCGAACATTTTTTCTTCGAGGGCTTTTTGGGTCGAAAGCGCGGCGACCGCGTGCGCCGTTTGCAGCGCCTTGCCGTGGTTCCCGGCGCACTCATCTTCTACGAGTCTCCACATCGCATCGTGGCGACGCTCGAGGCTGTGGCAGAGGTTTTTCCCCAGCGTGAGGTTGCCGTCTGCCGCGAACTCACCAAGCTGCACGAGGAGGTCTTGCGCGGGCCCGCCGCCCAGCTCGCCGAGGAGCTGCGTGCTCGCGGCGAGGTGAAGGGCGAGATTGCGCTGGTCATCGCGCCGCCGAGCGAGGACGAGGAGGCCGGTATCGTGCCGGTTGGCGCCGCGGCAGCGGATCCCGACGAGGCCCTGCGCGAGGATATCCGCGCCGCGCTCGAGGAGGGGGAGCCCGCCTCTGCGGTGGCCAAGCGCCTGTCTCAGAAGTATTCGCGCCGCAAGCGCGATGTCTATGCCATGGTGCTCGATATGCAATAGATGGAGGATATCCAGCCCTTGCGCTAGAATCATCCTCTGTATGCAACGTTTTTCTGGAGGACAAACCCCATGGATCAAAGCAAGCCTTCGTTCTTTATCACGACGCCCATCTACTACGTCAACGCCGATCCGCACCTGGGCACGGCTTATTCCACCATCATCGCCGACGTTCAGGCTCGCTATCGCCGCTCCGCCGGCTATAACGTCAAGTTCCTGACCGGCATGGACGAGCACGGCGAGAAGGTCGCCGAGGCCGCAGCCAAGCACAACATGACGCCGCAGGAGTGGACCGACAGCCAGGCTCCGCACTTCAAGGAGCTTTGGAGCAAGCTCGAGATTTCCAACGACGACTTCATCCGCACCACCGAGCCGCGCCAGCATCATGCCGTGCAGTACCTGTGGGAGCGCATGAAGGAGTCCGGCTACCTGTATAAGGGCAGCTACGACGGTTGGTATTGCGTGCCTGACGAGACCTACTTCACTGATACGCAGGTCCAGAAGGGCGACGAGGAGTACGGCAGCGTCGGCCAGCACCTGTGCCCCGACTGCCACCGTCCGCTTGAGCGCGTGCAGGAGGAGTCCTACTTCTTTAAGCTTTCCGCCTTCCAGGACAAGCTGCTCAAGCTCTATGACGAGCACCCCGACTTTGTCGAGCCTGCGTTCCGCATGAACGAGGTTCGCAGCTTTGTCGAGGGCGGCCTTAACGACCTTTCCGTGAGCCGTACGAGCTTTGACTGGGGCATTCAGGTCCCGTTTGACGAGGGTCATGTGACCTACGTGTGGTTCGATGCGCTGCTCAACTATATGACGGCCGTCGGCTACGGTGTCGACACCGACGAGGCGCGTGCCGAGCTGGCCTATCGCTGGCCCGCGCAGTTCCACATCGTGGGTAAGGACATCATCCGCTTCCACTGTGTCATTTGGCCCGCCATGCTCATGGCCATCGGCGAGGCCCTGCCCGAGCACGTCTTTGCCCACGGCTTCCTGACCGTGCGCAATGCCGAGACCGGCAAGGCCGAGAAGATGTCCAAGAGCCGCGGCAACGCCATCGCTCCGCAGGACGTTATCGACATGCTGGGCGTCGAGGGCTATCGCTACTACTTCATGACCGACGTCGTCCCCGGCACCGACGGTGCCATCAGCTTCGATCGCATGGAGCAGGTCTACAACGCCGACCTGGCCAACAGCTGGGGCAACCTTATCTCGCGTTCGCTCAACATGAGCGGCAAGTACTTTGACGGTTGCGCGCCCGCCAAGCCCGCGTCGTTCGATGCGTTCGACAACCCGCTGGCAAAGATCGCCGATGGCCTGGTCGAGCGCTACATGGCCAAGATGGACGTGCTCGATTACGGCGGAGCCAAGGATGAGGTCATGGAGCTCATCCATGCCGCCAACCACTACATCGAGGACTCCGAGCCCTGGGCGCTTGCCAAGGACGAGGCCAAGGCTGACGAGCTGGCATTTGTGATCTACAACCTGCTCGAGGCCATCCGCATTGCCGCTCACCTGCTGATGCCGCTCATGCCCCAGACTTCTGCCGAGGCCCTGCGTCGCCTGTCCTGCGAGGAAGAGGCCGCGAGCGACGACCTCAAGGGCATTTGCACTTGGGGCCTGCTTGCCGGTGGTCAGTCCGTCGAGAAGGGCGATCCGCTGTTCCCGCGTCTGGCGTAGAGACCGCGCGAGCGCCATATCGGCAATTTGCTGTTTAGCTGTAAGGGCATGGCCGCCACGGTCCATGCCCTTTTGTTTCAAGACGCCGCCATCATGCTAAGGAGGCAACCATGACAACTTCGCCTTTGGCAAACCCCACGGCCACCAGGGAGCTGCTGGAGGAGTTTGGCCTTGCGACCAAGCATCGCCTGGGCCAGAACTTCCTGATCGACAACCATGTAATTGAGCGCATTTGCGAGCTTGCCGAGCTTGCAGGCGATGAGCGCGTGCTCGAGGTTGGTCCGGGCGTTGGTACGCTCACGCTTGCGCTGTTGCAGGAGGCGGCGTGCGTCACGTCGATCGAGGCCGATCCCGAGCTCGAGCCGGTGCTCGATGCTCACGCCGCCGACTACGCCAACTTCCGCTTTATCATGGGCGACGCGCTTAAGGTGACGCCGGAGCAGATTGAGCAGGCCGCCGGCGGTGAGCCGACGGTATTTGTCGCGAACTTGCCCTATAACGTGGCGGCGACAATCATCCTGCAGTTCTTCCAGACGATGCCCGCGCTCAAGCGCGCCGTCGTCATGGTGCAAAAGGAGGTTGCCGATCGCATTGCCGCAGTGCCGGGCAACAAGACCTATGGCGGCTATACGGCAAAGCTCGGCCTGTATGCGCAGGTGACGGGTCGCTTTGAGGTGCCGCCGCGTTGCTTTATGCCGGCGCCGCACGTGGACTCGGCCGTCGTGCGTATCGACCGTGTTGACGGCGTGGTGCCCGAAGGACTCGATCGCGAATTTGTGGCCCGCGTGATTGATGCTGCATTTGCTCAGCGTCGCAAGACCATCCGCAATTCCATGAGCGCCAACGGTTTTGCCAAGGACGTGCTCGATGCCGCTTTTGAGGTTTGCGGTATCGCACCCACCACGCGCGCCGAGACGCTCGATGTTGCCGACTTTGTCCGTCTGGCCCGGGAGCTAATCCATGACGCCTAATGCCGAACGCGTGACGTTTACCAAGAAAAAGAAGACGGTTGCTTGTCCCGTGCCCTTGGCGCCGCTTGCCGACACGCATGCACATCTGCTTTGGTTTTGGGGCAAGGATGTGCCCGAGACGCTCGTGCGCGCCAAAGCCGCGGGCGTCGACCTGTTGGTGACGATGTTCGACCCCATTGCCGACAAGCGCAGCGTGGCGGACTATAGCGACTGGCTGGTGCGCGAGATTCTTCCGATGCAGGATATCCCGCAGATCAAGTATCTTGCCGGCGTGCATCCGTATGGCGCGCCGGACTATACCGACAACGTTCATGCACAGGTCGTTGCCGCACTTGATGACCCCTTATGCGCCGGTATTGGCGAAATCGGCCTGGACTATCACATGGACTATGACGACGATATCGCGCCGGCACCCCATAACGTGCAGATTGATTGCATGGCGCGCCAGCTCGAGCTTGCCGTGCGCCGCAATGTGCCGGTGGAGCTGCACCTGCGTCACGAGGACTCGGATGGGGAGCGCACCTCGCACGTCGATGCGTACAACGTACTGCGCGAGGTGGGTGTGCCCCAGGCTGGTTGTGTGCTGCACTGTTTTGGCGAGGACCGCGCCACGATGGAGCGCTTTGTGGATTTGGGCTGCTATATCGCCTATGGCGGTGCGGCCACCTTTAAGCGCAACGACGATGTGCGCGAGGCATTTGCGGCAACCCCACTCGATCGAATTTTGTTCGAGACGGATTGCCCGTATATGGCTCCGGAGCCCATCCGCGGTCTTGAATGCGAGCCCGCAATGATCTCTATTACGGCAAACACGCTGGTCAACGACCGTGTCGATCGTACCGGCGAGGATGCTGAGGCAATCGCGCGAGCAGCTTGGGAAAATGCCTGCAAACTTTTTCAAAAATAGTTCTTGCGTTCGCGATGGCGCTCCGTTATTCTAATTCCTGCACGCGGGCGTGGCGGAATTGGCAGACGCGTACGGTTCAGGTCCGTATGGGGGCAACCCCATGAAGGTTCAAGTCCTTTCGCCCGCACCATTAAATGAAAGAGCTCCCAGCAATGGGAGCTTTTTTGTTATGGGCCCATCACAGGGACTTGAACCTGTGAAGGAGCGAGCGTAAAGAAAACGCGGAGCGTTTTTAGCGAGCTGGCGAGGACGCCGGCAGGCGGCCGAAGCCGGTGCGGATCCGCGAAGCGGATACGCGGACGTCCTTTCGCCCGCACCATTGAATGAAAGAGCTCCCAGCAATGGGAGCTTTTTTGTTATGGGCCTCTTGTTGATGTCACGTTGCTGCTTCGTGCGGGTATCCTAATGCCAACGTGTGCCTATCAGAGGAGAGACCATGCTGTTGTCCGGTATCATCGCCGCCCTTACCAGCCTTTTGATTCCCATCATCATCCTGTTGTTGCTGCTTCCCAACGCCTGCTATGTCGTTGAACAACAGCATGCCGTGATCATCGAGCGTCTGGGCAAGTTTAACCGCATCGTCAACGCGGGCTTCCACATGAAGGTGCCCGTGATCGACCGCAAGGCCGCCACGGTGAGCCTGCGTACCATGAAAAACGGTTTTGGCATCGACGTTAAGACCCAGGACAACGTGACCATCGGCCTTGAGGTCTCTGCTCAGTACCACGTGAGCTATGACATGGGCGCCGGCCCGGCAGATTCGGGTATCTACAAGAGCTACTACATGCTGCAGGAGCCCGTCGACCAGATGCGTGACTTCATCACCGACGCCCTGCGCTCTTCGATCCCCGTCTACACACTCGATGAGGTCTTTGCCAAGAAGGATGACATCGCCAAGGACGTTAATGCCACCGTGTCCGAGCAGATGGCTGCCTACGGCTTCACCCTCGTGTCGACGCTCATCACCAAAATCGCACTGCCGACCGAGGTTGAGAACTCCATGAACGACATCAACGCTGCCCAGCGCAAGCGCGCTGCGGCACAGGAGCTCGCTGAGGCCGACCGCATCAAGCGCGTCACCGAGGCGACCGCCGAGGCTGAGGCTATGGAAAAGGCGGGCGAGGGCATCGCCAACCAGCGCAAGGCCATCGCGCTGGGTATCAAAGATTCGCTCGAGATCATCCAAGAGACGGGTGTCGGCAATGACGAGGCCAACCAACTGTTCATGTTTACGCAGTGGTCCGAGATGATGACGGAGTTCGCTCGCACGGGTAAAACCTCGACGGTCGTGCTGCCGAGCGACTTTTCGCAGTCGGCCTCTATGTTCGAGCAGATGCTGGCTGCCGGTAAGGTTCAGAACGAGTCAAAGGAGTAGGCACGCGTGAAATACACCGTCGTTTGTGTTGGCAAGCTCAAAGAGCGCTTTTGGAAGGACGCGTGCGCTGAGTACACCAAGCGCCTAGGCGCCTATGCCAAGGTGGATATCCGCGAGGTGGCCGATATCGACCCGGCTAAGGCGGGCGGCGTGGATGCCGCGCGCGACAAGGAGGGGGCGGCAATTCTTGCTGCATTGCCGTCTCGAGCGCATGTGATCCTGCTGGCTATCGAGGGCAAGGAGCGTTCGAGTGAGGAGCTCTCGGCGAGGCTCGACGATCTTATGCTACGAGGCAGCAGCGACATCGCCTTTGTGATTGGCGGTTCGGACGGCGTGAGCGATGAGGTGCGCGCCCGCGCCGACGAGATGCTCAGCTTTGGACGCATTACCTTGCCGCATAACTTGGCGCGCGTGGTGCTGCTGGAGCAAATCTACCGCGCCTGCAAGATCAGCCGTGGCGAGCCGTATCACAAATAGGTCGGCAATACGAAACAATGGCGTGGGACAATACCTTTCGTTTTGAGGAATGTGTCTGAAAGGACTATGAGATATGAAGATTGGATTTGTCGGTTTTGGCAATATGGCGAGCGCTATGGCCGATGGCTGGATCGCTGCCGGTGTAGCTGCGAGCGACATGTGCGCCTGCGCGGGTCGCTACGACGCACTGGTTGAGCGCTGCGAGGCGCGCGGCATGGTCGCCTGCCACGATGCCGCCGAGGTTGTCGCCGCATCCGATATCGTGGTCGCTGCGGTCAAACCGTACATGATCGAGAAGGTATTCGCCCCGCTCAAGGATGCTCTTGCCAAAAAGGTCGTTCTGTCGGTTGCCTGGACCTGGGACAGTGCCAAGTGGGAGCAGGTCCTGCCGGGCGTCGCGCATATCTCGACGGTGCCCAACACACCGGTTTCGGTGGGCGAGGGCGTCATCGCTTGCGAGAAGGCTTCCACGCTTAGTGATGAGCAGAGCGCAGTGGTGCTTGATCTGCTTGGCAAGCTCGGTGCGGTGGTCGAGCTCGACACGAGCCTGCTGTTTGTGGGCGGCACGGTGGGTGGTTGCGCTCCGGCATTTGTCGCCATGGCAATCGAGGCCCTGGGCGATGCAGCGGTCAAGCACGGTATCCCGCGTGCCGATGCCTATCGCATTGTGAGCCAGATGGTGTTGGGTACGGCAAAGCTGCAGCTTGCAACTGGCCAGCATCCTGCGGCGATGAAGGATGCCGTATGCTCGCCCGGTGGTGCCACCATCAAGGGCGTCGTTGCGCTCGAGGACGCCGGCATGCGCAGCGCCCTGGTCAAGGCAATCGACGCAACTCTCCAGTAAAACCGACCAAAAAAGGAAGGGTTTATTTTTGGCAGGTATTTTCTGCGGTTTTGTCCTTTTAGCGAAAAGCGCCCCGCAACTGGCTCAATTCCAGTTGCGGGGCGCTTGCGTTTGCCCAGATAAAACAGACCAAAATAAACCTGTCCCTTTTTGGCAGGTTAGTCCCAGAAGCTGTCTTCCTCATCCTCGGACTTGGGTCCGCGGTCGACGTACATCTTATGGGTACGCTTCTCCATTACAAAGGCAAGAATCGCAAATAACAGGATGCCGCCGGCGAAAAGGATGGCAAAACCGGTGCGGGTGCCAAACAAAAAGGAAAAAACTGCGTCCATTGGGTGCCTTCTTGCGTAGTTGAGTTGGGTCGTAAACGCTCATAAGTATATACTTGCCCATACATGTACAAGGTTGCAACCTAAATGGAATGTATATCGCCGGAGGATCTAATGCTTGATATCAAGTTTGTTCGCGAGAACCCCGATGCCATCGATGTCGCCATGGCTAACCGCCAGACGTCTTGGGATCGCGAGAAGTTCTTTGAGCTCGACGACGAGCGCCGTGCCGTCATCACCGAGGTCGAGGAGCTCCAGGCTACGCGCAATGCCGAGTCCAAGAAGATCGGCGCCCTGATGAAGGAGGGCAAGAAGGACGAGGCCGAGGCCGCCAAGGAGGCCGTGCGCGCCGTCAACGAGAAGATTGACGGTCTGGCCGAGCGCCGTACTGCTCTCGAGCAGGAGCAGTACGACTTCATGGCTCACCTGCCCAACATTCCTTGCGAGGCCACGCCGTACGGCAAGGACGAGGACGAGAATATTGAGCGCCGTCGTTGGGGCACCCCGCGCGAGTTCGACTTCGACTTTAAGCCGCATTGGGATCTGGGCACCGATCTGGACATCCTCGACTTCGAGCGCGGCAACAAGCTCTCCGGCAGCCGTTTTACCGTTCTCGGTGGCGCTGGCGCCCGCCTGGAGCGCGCCCTCATCAACTTCTTCCTCGATACGCACACCAGCCGTGGCTTTAAGGAGTGGTGGCCGCCCATCGTCGTCAAGCGTCAGACCATGTTTGGCACGGGTCAGCTGCCCAAGTTCGAGGACGACGCCTATCACGTCTCGGGCGACAACTTCCTGATCCCCACCGCCGAGGTCGTGCTTACCAACCTGCACGCCGGCGAGGTCCTCGATGCCGACACTCTGCCGCGTCGCTACACCGCCTTCACCCCCTGCTTCCGCGAGGAGGCCGGTTCCGCCGGTCGCGATACCCGCGGCATCATCCGTCAGCACGAGTTCGACAAGGTCGAGATGGTCAAGTTCGCTAAGCCGGAGGAGTCCGACGAGGAGCTCGAGAGCATGACCGCCGAGGCCGAGTATCTGCTGCAGCAGCTGGGCCTTCCGTATCGCGTGATTAGCCTGTGCACCGGCGACTTGGGCTTCTCTGCCCGTCAGACCTACGACGTCGAGGTCTGGCTGCCGAGCTACAACGCCTACAAGGAGATCAGCTCCTGCTCCAACTGCGGCGACTTCCAGGCCCGCCGCGCCAACATCAAGTACCGCGACCCCGAGAACTTCAAGGGCTCGCGTTACCTGCACACCCTTAACGGTTCCGGCCTGCCGGCTGGTCGTACCATGGCTGCCATTCTGGAGAACTACCAGAACGCCGACGGCACCATCACGATCCCCGAGGTTCTGCGTCCTTACATGGGCGGTCTCGAGAAGATCGAGCCGGTCGCGTAACTTGGCTGCATAGGGGATATGCAAGGGCGCTCCTTCGGGGGCGCCCTATTTCGTGCGCAGGTCCATACCATGCCGTGCGGACAGCTCGATAGAAAACACACGAACAAACGTTCTGTATACATGCATTTACCTGCTATGCTTTTGCTAACTAAGAGCAAGAGAAAGGGGATGTGATGGAGCTGTTCGACGAGCGGGTTGTGTTGTTCCAGAGTGATGAGGGCGGGGAGCACCTGCTGGTAACGTGCGAGCCGTCGGGTATGGGTGGCTTGGTGGTTCGGCAGACGAGTGAGGGACCATTGACGCAATGGTGCTTTGAGGAGTCGCCGCATGTGGTCGAGACCTTTGTGACGCACGTGGGGCTTGTGGCGCTGGAGCACTTCTATGGAGTTGGGACTTCCAACCAGGTCGCGCGCATGCTGAGCATCTCGTTTGCCGATTATGATTGTGCCCAGCGGGTGAGATCGCTCCTGAGGGAACTTGATGCCAAGTTTGACGTGATCGAAAAGCCAATCGATCGTACGGGGAACGGCGGTATATGCGGAGCAGCATGACAAAACTGCGTTTCACAAAAAAGTTTGAGATTGAGCTTGACTCCAATAAGCTAAAGTGGTTTTATATGTCTTGCGCTGCGGCGTTACCTCAGCTGGATAGAGGGTCTGACTACGAATCAGAACGTCATAGGTTCGAATCCTATACGCCGCACCAATTGAACTTGAAGCCTCCGGCAACGGGGGCTTTTCTTTTACGCCGGCACCGCACGGATTCGAACCTCGGTCGAGGCGCGAGCATCTTAATCATCACTTCGTAAAATTTTTCCAAATTGTCGCTTGACCCATCGAGGGGTCACGTGCATAATAATCCGTGCGTTGCGGCGTTACCTCAGCTGGATAGAGGGTCTGACTACGAATCAGAACGTCATAGGTTCGAATCCTATACGCCGCACCAATTGATTTTAAAGCTCCCGGCAACGGGAGCTTTTCTTATATCGCGATGCGTCGAAGATCGCATCAAGTGGTCTAAATGAGTAAAAATCAAATTCAATAACTTTTTTCGAAAAATGCTTGACCTTTATTCAGTCGATGTGCATAATAATCAACAAGTCGCGGCGTTACCTCAGCTGGATAGAGGGTCTGACTACGAATCAGAACGTCATAGGTTCGAATCCTATACGCCGCACCATTTGAGATTAAAGCTCCCGGCAACGGGGGCTTTTCTTTTACGTAAACACTGCATGGATTCGAACCTCGGTCGAGGCGCGGGCGTAAAGAAAACGCGGAGCGTTTTTAGCCCGCGGGCGAGCGCGCCGGCAGGCGGGCGAAGCCGGTGCGGATCCGCGCAGCGGATGCGCGGAATCCTATACGCCGCACCATTTGAGATTAAAGCTCCCGGCCACGGGGGGGGGCTTTCTTTTGCGCTAGCTTGAGTGCTTTTGTCCAAAGGGACGATTTCCTGTCGACTCGTGTAAGATTCCGAGTAGGTGTCGCGGCCCATCCGCGACCACTCCTTCTCTCAACGACCGATCAGGGTGATACTTCGTGGCAGAGCGTCCGACATACAAGCTCAGGTTTCTCGATCCCAAGAAGCGCTTTCCGGCGATGCCCGAGCAGCCTGCGGGACGCTCATATGGCGTGGTCTGGAAACTCTTTGGCGAGGACCAGCATGAATCTTGTTATGTCGTCGAATTCGTTGGCAAAAGTCATGTGTCGCTTTTGGGCTACGTAAGCGTTTCGGGTGAGGTGTACAAGGTGGACCGCCCCGTTAGCGAGGCTCCGCTGCCCAACGATCCCGACATGGAACTGGTCCTTGACGAGTCGGATTCCAGTATTGGTGAGATTATGGTAAGGGAAGCCAGCGGTGCAATGCGTACGTGCGCGCGAACCGTCGGCTCTCCCGAAGGCCCCATGCGCGAGCAGTCCGATCACGAGACATGGAATTCGGCCCGCTCCCTTCCTTACGGCGAGTTCATGGCGTCGATGTTCCTGCGCTACGTGATATTTGCCAACTCCGAAAGCGCTATTGCGAACACGGCGGGCGTCGACGGTCTCGATGCGGACATGCAAAACGTTGTCGACAAAATAAAGCTCGTAAAGTTGCCCGAGCCGGTCGAGGTGTTTTTGGGCTTTAACACGGCACCGCTACCTGACGCTATCGAGACGCTGCTCTACCGTGTCGACCATGCCGAGAATCCGAGCGGTATCGAGCGTTATGCGGCCGCCCTTATGAGCGAGGTCGACTTGCCCCGACTGCGCACCATCGCCGCCAAGTCCGAGATGAGCCTGGCTCGCATCGATCGCTCAAAGCTTTTCTATCTCAATTTTGATCGTAGCCTGCTGGACCAGGACGAGATTGACATGCTGCTTGCCATCGAGTGCCGTCTCAACCGCCTCTCTGGCATCCTCGAGCGCATCGGGGCCGGATTGGCCCCTGCGGCATCCTCGCCGAGCCTTGAGGGCTGCGCGCTCTTTGATGCGTGGCATATCGCCAAGACGACCAACGATGTTCCCCGACTGCTCGATACGGCCTCGAGCGATAACCCGTGGGGCAAACCGGGTACGGTGGCTTGCCAGCCGGGCGGTGAGTGGGATGTGCGTACCCGCTTCGCGCGTATTGTCGAGGCGCTTAACGTGGTCACACGGCTCGACTATACCTATCGGGCAAACGTTGCCGAGGGGATTATGCTCGTTCGGTTTGGGCGGTCTGTCGTTGATGCCATGCCGCAACGTGAATACGACGCTCAGGATGACGCCTGGCGCGAGCTGGACGAGGACATGCGCGCGATCTGGGCCGCGGAGCACGATGCGCGCGTGGCACTTACGCTTGCGGCAGCGTGTTTTGCCGCGGGCACCTGCATCACGCGCTGCTATGTGCAGATTGCTGCTCCCGACAGTGAGCAGGGCGAGCGCGTTGTCGCAACGTATTTCTTTGGGCGCGCGGCCTATCTGGCCGATTGCGTGCCTGTCGCCAAGGATCTTGAGAGCATGGACATGGACGATATGCCGTGCAAGCGTGTGCTTGAGGCGTATGAGTCAACCGCTCCGGAGACGATTGAGCCTGCGGAGGTTCATGCTCGTCCGCGTGATGACCATCGCACACTGCCGCCGGCGCTGCGCGATCTGCTGCTTGCCGATACGGCTGACGAGTTGGAGGTCATGGAAGAGGACGACGACCCATACGTGGCCCGCGTTGTTGAATTGCGCGAGCAGGCAAAAGTCGACCGTACAGGTGCCTTTGAAGGCTTTTCCCGTCTTGTCGAGGAGTTGGAGGCTAAGTGCGCCGTCGCCGAGCTTTTGGCGACAGGTCCGGTTCAAACGCAGTTTTGCGATAACCAGCTGGTACGCATGGTGCTACCGGTGTTGGAAGAAGACCGCTCTGTGCGAATCCTTCGTGCGCCCGATGCGCTGTACTTTGCCCAGCACGAGATCTGCAGCTTTTACGCCGAGCAAGAGGACTTTGAACGAGCACTGCCCGAGGTGCGCCATCTTTACGATCTGGCACGCTCGTCCATGCAATCGCACTTTGCGCTCATCAACGTGCTTGCGCGTCTGGAGCGCTTTGACGAGATTATCGAGGTGGCGCGCCACGGCCTACGTATTGCCAGCGATCGTTCTGCAATCGGCTACCTGTTCTATCGCTTGGCGTTTGCCTATTGGAATTGCGATCAGCTCGACCTGGCGCTGGCTTGTTACCGTCTGGTGCCGCGCGGCGAGGAGTCGGGCAGTAGCGCGCTGGAAGAAATGCAGGGCCTTATGAATGAGATGGGCGTCAGCGAGCCTCCGACGTTCGAGGAGGCGGTCGAGACCATCCGCAAGGCTGGACTCGAGCTGCCGCCAGTGTCCGCCGTGACGAATCAGCTGGCAGATGCCGCTGTGCAACTGGTCGACAACGGCTTCTTTTTCCTGGCACGCGGTTGCATCTTCCAAATGTGGCGCACCATGGGCAACGACGAGCTCGGCTCCCTCAACCGCTCGCTGGGGTAGGCGAAGCCTCCAAGGAGGAAAGGATGCTAGGCAATTAGAAAATTTCCTCTTGCCCATCCTTGGCTGTTTGGTTACTATAGAACGGCTGTTACGGAGAGCTGACCGAGAGGCCGAAGGTGCTCGCCTGCTAAGCGAGTATGCCCCAAAAGGGCATCTGGGGTTCGAATCCCCAGCTCTCCGCCAGTATGAATTTGAAGAAGGGTCCCATTTGGGGCCTTTTTTGTGCGGAGAAAGGAGGCTGGGGATTCGAACCCGAGAGGGCACGGGCGTTAAGCAAACGCGAAAGCGTTTGTAGCCCGTGGGCGAAAAGCCGCCAGGCTTTGAAGCCGGAGGGCATGCGTAGCATGCCCGGACATCCCCAGCTCTCCGCCAGTTTAACTTTAAAGAAGGGTCCCATCGGGGGCCCTTTTTTATTATCGAGAAAGGGCGCTGGGGATTCGAACCCTCAAAAAAAGGAGGCATCCTTTCGGACACCTCCTTTCAGCGAGTGTATTGTTCTTCGATCTTACATCTCGGGCGCCTTGGCTACGGTCTCGCTCTCGGCTGTGAGCGGGCGGTTGTCGATGCGGCGGCCCAAGCGATCGAGCTTCACGAGCAGCCATTCAATGGGATTCGGCCCTGCACCTTCCTCGTCGGCAACTAGGTCCATGACGGCGATCTTGGTGCCGTCCTGCTTGAGCGTAACGCTGCCCACCTTGTCGCCCACATGCACCGTGCCCGAAAGATCGTCGTAGCTAACCTTTTCGGTCACCTCGCCAGCAAGGGAAAACACGGTCGCTTGCGCCGTGGGGTCGGCGAGCGTGGCGTCGATCGTCTTGTCCGTCCAATCTGTCTGGCTAATGCGTGCCATGAGCGGGTTGCCGTTGGCGGTTTTTTCCTGCGTGTTGGCGATCGCGACCGTGACCTTGTGGCCGTAGTACCAATTGGCAAGGGTTGCGGTATCGGTAAAGCGCTGGTCGGTGGTGGTGGAGTTCAAAACGACGGTGTAGATCTCGTCGCCGTCGCGGTTGTAGGCGCTCGTAAAGCAATAGCCCGCGTCGTCGGTGGTGCCGGTCTTGCCGCCGATGTTGCCATCTTGGCCCAGCAAATAGTTATGCGTGTCCATGGAATGCGAATGGTCGGCGCCGTCGGCGCCCGTGACCTCGATCCAGGAATCCTCGCTCGCTACGACCTCGCGGATCGTGTCGTTTTTCATGGCCTCCTGCATCATCAGCGCTACGTCGTGTGCGGTTGAGTGCATATCGCCAGCCCACTCATCAAAGTCCAGACCGTGTGGGTTCTCAAAGACCGTGCCGGTGCAGCCGAGCTTCTTAGCGCGCTCGTTCATGGCCTTCACAAATGTGGCCTCGGCGTCTTTGGTCTTAGGGTCGATCTTCTTGCCCACATATTCGGCGAGCACGATGGCGGCGTCGTTGCCCGAGGGAATCATCAGGCCACGCAGTGCCTGCTCAACGGTAAGCTCGTCGCCTTCGAGCAAGCCGGCGGTCGAATTACCCACGGTGGCTGCGGCGTTGCTCACCGTGACCCTCTCGTCCATTTTGCAATTCTCGACGGTTAGGATTGCGGTCATGACCTTGGTGATCGAGGCGATTTTGACCTGCTCATCGGCGCCGCGCCCATAGTAGACGGTGCCGTCTTTGCCCATGACGAGGGCATTGGTCGCATCGATATCGGGCAGGTTTTCGGCCGTGATGCCGCGCGCATCGGCGGTTTTGCCGCAAACATTGTCGGTCGTAAGCACTTGGGCGCCGGCGACGGTGGGCACGCCAGCGGCAAGGGCGATAGCGCAGACAAAGCCGGCGGCAAGCTGGGCTGAGCGCTTTGCAAAAGAGGTGAGGGACTTCACGGATTTCGCTTTCGACGGGATGGTCTCTTCTGGAACAAGAGTATATCGTTTGCCGGCGTCGGCGATCATCGCGTGCGTGCGTGGCCCACATCCGCGCCCGAACGGGCACAAGGGTGCTTAAGGCCGACTTAATCACCCACGCTTGTTGTGTGTGACGGGCGCCCCCTCGGGCATAATGGAGCGCGAGAGGAGCACGCATGAACGAGCGCATTTTGGTAGTTGATGACGAAAAGGCCATCGCCGACTTGGTTGGTATCTACCTTACAAAAGAGGGCTTTGATGTCCAGATTGCCTATAGCGGGGCCGATGCTGCCAAGGCAATCTTGGAGCAGGAGTTCGATCTGGCGCTGCTGGATGTCATGCTGCCCGATATCGATGGCTTTGAGCTGCTGCGTACGATCCGTTCCAGCCATACCTATCCCGTGATCATGCTGACGGCGCGCGATGCCCAGCAAGACAAGATCGAGGGCCTTTCGCTTGGCGCGGACGATTACGTGGTTAAGCCGTTTCGTCCTCTGGAGCTCATCGCGCGCGTGCACGCTCAGCTTCGCCGCTACACCAGCTACGGTAGCCGCGCACAGGCGGCCGAGTCGCCGACCCTCCAGCTCGACGGCTTGGAGATCAACCGCGATGCTCGTTCCGTGACGGTGGACGGTGCACCGGTACGCCTCACACCCACCGAGTATTCAATCTTGCTGTATCTGGTCGAGCATCGCGGCAGCGTGGTGGCCGTGGAGGACCTGTTCCGTGCGGTGTGGAACGAGGATTTTATGCCCGGCTCCAACAATACGGTGATGGTGCACATTCGCCACTTGCGCGAAAAGATTGGCGACGACGCACAAAAGCCGCGCTTTATCAAAAACGTCTGGGGCGTCGGCTACATAATCGAATAACGCTTTTCGCTTGTGAGGATCTTGATATGACAAAAGACGATAGGCAAGCGTTCGAGGTGCCCGATCGGCTCTTTGAATACGTGAGGTCGGTCGTCGACAACCGCGCGCTTGCAACGGTGCTGCTCTTTTTGCTGAGCCTGCTGCTGATTGGCATCGACAACATCGTCGGAATCTTGGCGGTGCTGCTTGTCGGCTTTTTGCTGATCGATCGATTTGAGATCGTGTGCCGCTGCGTGGTGATTGGCGGCGCCGCGTGGGCCATGACGTTGGCGATTGGCGCCATGGCGCTCGGCGGCATCGAAGGGCCGGTGCTGTTCGATGCCGGCTTTGTATTCAACATGCTTGGCTTTGTGCTGGCGCTTGCCGCGTGCGTGCTGTTCTTGTGTGGCCGCGCCCTGTACTACCAGGGCTACGAGCAGGGCGAGCAGCATGCCGATTGTGTGCTGGCCGCTCGTATTCAAGATCGCCTGATCGATCACCCCGACACCTGGGATAACATCGACGGCGACTTCTTGGAGGTCGAGGGCGCCCTTAACCGCGTGCGTGACCGTGAGCGCAAGGTGCAGCAAGCTCTGCGTGACGAGTCGCATCGCAAGGACGATTTGGTCACGTACTTGGCACATGACCTACGCACCCCGCTTGCCAGTGTGGTGGGCTATCTTTCGCTGCTGCAAGAGGCTCCCGAGCTGCCGGTTGAGCAACGTGCGCACTTTACGGGCGTGGCGCTCGACAAGGCGCACCGGCTCGATACGCTCATCGAAGAGTTCTTCGATATCACGCGCTTTGACTTCCACGATATCGTGCTCACGCGCGGCTATGTTGATCTGGGGTTGCTGCTGGCTCAGGTGACTGACGAGTTCTATCCCATCCTCAACGAGCAGCATAAGGAAGTCCAAGTTGATATTCGCGAGGACCTGACGGTGCTCGTGGATGGCGACAAAATGGCTCGCGTGTTCAACAACATCATGAAAAACGCTATTGCCTATAGCTATGAGGGCTCGACCATCACGATCGAGGCCAGACGCCGGGACGGCGGTGGCGTGCGCGTGCGCTTTATCAATCAGGGCGATCCCATCCCTGAGGCAAAGCTCAAGGTGATCTTTGAGAAGTTCTATCGCCTGGATGCGGCGCGTGCGACCAATCGCGGCGGCGCTGGACTGGGGCTTGCCATCGCCAAGGAGATCGTATGCGCGCACGGCGGTACCGTTGCATGTGAATCGACGCCCGAACACACGATATTCACCATCGAGCTGCCCGCCGCATAGCCAGTGTGCCCTTACAAACACTTGACAATGCGCTCACGTGCATATGAGCCGCGATTCCTACTATCGATACTGCTGAATTGATATCGATGTGGAGGTATGCGGTATGACGGCTGCTGCGGCTGTGGAGCCCACGGAGCTTGAAGAACTCATGAAAGCGCAGGCCGAGGCCGCGCACGAGCGCGAGGTTGGGGATGCGACTCGCCCCACGGCAGAGGATCTTGCCGCCTCGCCGACGCGAATCGATGTTGAGGGCCTCGACCTGTTCTATGGCGACCACCATGCGCTCAAGGACGTGAATATCAAGATCCGCGACAAGCAGATTACCTCGTTCATCGGGCCTTCGGGCTGCGGAAAGTCCACGTTGCTGCGCTGCTTTAACCGCATGAACGACGGCATCAAGGACTGCCGAATCGAGGGCAAGATTGCGCTCGATGGTCAAGATATCCTGGGCGACTACGACATCTGCCGCCTTCGCCAGCGCGTGGGCATGGTGTTCCAGCGCCCCAACCCGTTTCCCATGAGCATCTACGACAACGTCGCGTATGGTCCGCGCGGAATGGGAGTGCGCGATCGCGTCGTGCTCGACGAGCTGGTCGAAGACTCCCTGCGACGCGCCGCCCTGTGGGACGAGGCCAAGGACAAGCTCAAAGAGTCGGGTCTGGGTCTTTCGGGCGGCCAGCAGCAGCGTCTGTGCATCGCCCGCGCACTTGCCGTGCAGCCCGACATTCTGCTGATGGACGAGCCGACCTCGGCACTCGACCCTGTGTCGACGCTGGTGGTGGAGCAGCTGGCCTGCGAGCTCAAAGAGACCTGCACGCTCGTGGTCGTTACGCACAATATGCAGCAGGCGGCGCGTATCTCCGATTCGGTCGCATTCTTTTTGCTGGGTGAGCTGGTGGAGCACGCGCCCACCGCGCAACTCTTCAAGAATCCGACCGATCCGCGCACGGCGGATTATTTGACGGGGCGTTTTGGCTGATACCATCTAGTAAAGGTACCTTTAGGGTTAAGATGCGGTCATGCCGGCCGCAAAGGGGTTCAACATGATCTATTACGTCGAGGACGATGACAACATCAGGGATTTGACGGTCTATGCGCTGCGCAAGCAGGGGATTGAGGCCGAAGGCTTTTCGTGCGACGGTGAGTTTAAGGCTGCCGTGGCGCGACGGGTACCCGATGCCGTCCTGCTCGACATCATGCTGCCCGATACCGATGGCTTGGCGATTATGCGTCGACTGCGTGCCGATCGCCTGACGGCGACGGTGCCCATCATGATGCTTACCGCCAAGGATACCGAGCTCGACAAGGTGATGGCGCTCGATGGCGGTGCCGACGATTACCTGACTAAGCCGTTTTCGCTCATGGAGCTCGCCAGCCGCTGCCGCGCACTGCTGCGTCGCGGCGGCATGGTCAAACAGGCAAGCGATGTGCTCAGCGTGGGCGACATTGTGCTCTCGCCCAGCCATCGTGAGGTGACTGTTGCCGGCGAGTCGCTTAAGCTCACCCTGCGCGAGTTCGACCTGCTCGAGTACCTCATGCGCAAGCCCGGCGTGGTCTTTACCCGCGAGTCGTTGCTGCAGAGCGTGTGGGGCTGGGACTTCGACGGCGGTTCGCGCACCGTTGACGTGCATGTGCAGACGCTTCGCCAAAAACTGGGCGAGCATGCCAGCGCCATCGAGACCGTGCGCGGCGTGGGCTACCGCTTGGCCGAGCCTTCTGCCGGTGATGGTGCCGAAGGTGACGACACCGCGGCCACCGCATCGGAGGAGTAACCCGTGGTCTTCGCCCCCCAGGGAAAACATACGCTGTCGCACCGCGTTTTTGTGACGATCTTTGTCTGCGCCATGGCGGTTATCGTGGCGTTTACGGTGCTGGGTGCGTTCTTTGTGCAAAACACCTTGGCGGATGCCACGAGTGCCAATCTGGCGCAGGAAACCGAGCTCATTGCTGCCGCCCTCGACGAGCAGCAGGAGCCCATCCCGTTCTTGCGTAGCCTCGATCGAGAGGACTTGCGCATCACGCTGATTAACAAGGATGGATCGGTTGCCTACGACAACGAGGCGTCGCCTTCCACACTGCCCAACCATGGCGATCGCCCCGAGGTCATCGAGGCCTTTGAGAGTGGTTCGGGTTCCGCGGAGCGCGCAAGCTCTACGCTCGACGAGATTATGCTGTATCGCGCCGTCGCCCTTGATAACGGCCAGGTTGTCCGCTTGGCGCAGGCCCAGCCTGGCGTTGCGGCGATTTTGCTGTCGATGGTGGCGCCGATGCTGCTTATCGCAGCAGCGGGTGCGGTACTCTCGTTTTTTATGGCGCGCCGCGAGTCCCGTGCCATCATCGCGCCTTTGCAAGAGGTGGATTTGGACCACCCACGCCGTAGCTATGAGCACGCCTATGCCGAGATGGTCCCCATGCTTGAGCGTATTGAGTCGCAGCGCCAGGAGCTCAAGCGCCAAATGGCGGTGCTGGCGGACAACGACCGTATGCGCCGCGAGTTCACGGCGAATATCACCCATGAGCTCAAGACGCCGCTTACGGCGATTTCGGGCTATGCCGAGCTCATCGCAAACGGCATGGTCGAGGGCGAGGGCGACCTGCGCAACTTTGGCGGTCGCATCTATCGTGAGGCGGGCCGCTTGGCAGCGCTTGTCAACGATATCCTTACGCTGTCTAACTTGGACGAGGCCGAGCGTGCAGCTGAGGGCGAGGCGGTGCCCATTGGGTCCACGGAGCCTATTGAGCTCTCGCGTGCCATCTACGCGGTCGAGCAGCGTCTTGAACAGGTCGCCCGTCAGGCGAATGTGACGATAAGTCATGAGACCAAGCCTGTGGTCATCGAGGGCGTGTCGCGCTTGATTGACGAGCTCATCTATAATCTGGCAAGCAACGCCATCCGCTACAATCGACCCGGCGGTACGGTTACGCTGCAGTGCGGCACCAACGACGAAGGCCATCCGTTCCTTGCGGTCGCCGACACGGGAATCGGTATCGCGCCTGAAGAACAGGGCAAGGTATTTGAGCGGTTCTATCGCGTGGACAAGAGTAGGTCCAAGGCACGCGGCGGAACCGGTCTGGGGCTTGCCATTGTCAAACATGCGGCCCTGTATCATCACGCCACGCTCGATCTGTCGAGCGAGTTGGGCGTGGGAACCACCATTACGGTGACGTTTCCCATACAGCAGGACGAGCCATTCGCATAGCGATACAACATAGATATTGATGCAGACGCCGCATTTGACTTTCGGGTGCGGCGTTGTTGTGCAATTTTACGATTGCTTCCGACATTTTTACAGGAGAGCCTGTTTCTTATGTATAGAGTTTGGTCTCGGTAAAAAGATGCGATAACATACGGACAGTTTTGTCAATCCGAACTGGGGAAATGAAAGGCAAGCTGCATGACCCTTCTCGAACTGTTCCAGCTGCTGAAGAAGCACCTTCAGCTGGTCATCACCCTTCCGGTGGTCTGCGCGATCGCCATGGGCATCGTGTCCTTCGTTGCGATGGACAACACCTACACCGCGACGACGAGCATGTACATTCTCGCCAAGACCGACGATAGCGGCCAGATGAGCTACAACGATCTCTCGGCGAGTCAGATGCTTTCCAACGATATCGCCACGCTGCTGGATAGCGATAGCGTTAAGAGCGGCGCCGCCAATGAACTGGGCCTCACCGATCTGGATGACTACAAGGTGTCTGTTTCCTCCGAGACCACCACGCGTGTCATTACGCTTTCGGTTACCGGCACCGATGCCAAGGAGACGGCTAAGGTCGCAAAGGCCATAGCTAGCTCGGTGAGTACGGTCGCTCAGAACGTCGGCGCTGCCCAGAGCATCAACGTTATCGACGAGGCTAAGACCCCCGAAGCCCCCAGCGGCCCCAAGCGTATGCTGTACGTTGCTGTCGCGTTCCTCGCGGGCATCTTTATCGCAGTTGCCTATGTCGTTTTGGCAGACATGCTCAATACCCGCATCCGCGGTGCCGAAGAGGCAGAAGAGCTCCTGGGCATTCCCGTTGTTGGCCGAATTCCGGCTATGAAAGGTGGTAAATAGGCATGGCTAAGGCAAAGAACACCGATAAGCTCGTTGTACAGAATGCCGCCAAGACCCTTCTGGCCAACATCCGCTTTGCGAGCGTGGACGACCCCATTCGCACTATTACCGTCACGTCCTCGATTCCCAACGAGGGCAAGTCTACGGTTTCCATCAACCTTGCCCAGGCTATCGCCACGAGCGGCAAGTCCGTGCTCCTGGTCGAGGCCGATATGCGCCGCAGGTCCCTTTCCGATATGCTCGGCGTTCGTTCGCGCGGCGGACTCTATGCGGTCCTTTCCGAGCAGATCTCCATTGACCAGGCAATTGTCGAGACGGGTCAGAAGAACTTCTACTTCCTCGATGCCGAGCCGCATATTCCCAATCCTGCCGACATCATTGTCTCTCACCGCTTTGCCAAGTTGGTAAAGGCACTGTCCGCCAAGTTCCAGTACGTCATCTTTGATGCTCCCCCGGTCGGCACCTTCATCGATGCTGCCGAGATTGCCAGCCTGACCGACGGTACGCTGTTCGTGGTGCGCGAGGACTTCACCAAGCGCGAGGAGGCACTCAACGCTATCGGCCAGCTTAAGAAGTCCGAAAAGGTCAAGCTCATCGGTACCGTTATGAACTACTGCGAGACCGAGACCAGCGAGTACTACTACTCCTACTACACCAAGGACGGTAAGAAGGTGAAGAAGGGCTCGGACGATCAGGGGACTTCCAAAAAGGGCATCTTCACCAACCGAGCAAACGTTTAGTTGATTAAGGCTGACCTATGCGTGACATTCATTGCCATATCTTGCCGGGTGTAGACGACGGCGCCGCCGATCTCGATGAGAGCTTGGCGATGCTCGAGGCTGCCAAGCGGGCCGGTGTAACCAGAATCGTTTGCACTCCTCACTGCCGTGATCCCTATTTTGATTACGACAAGATGTGGGATGCCTTTGAACTGCTGCGTGATAACGCTGACGGTTTTCCGCTCCAGATGGGCTTCGAGGTCAACCATCGAAAGCTCGTTGAACTTGGTATCGATGCCGCGGAGCACTTGCATTTCGATGGAACCAACGAGTTTCTGCTCGAGCTTTCGACGCATGCCGATGCGTATGCGTTTAGAGAGTACGAGAACACGATTTACGATTTGCAGTGCCGTGGCTACCAGGTGATCATCGCTCATCCTGAGCGCTATCGTGCGGTTCAAAAGGATGTAAGCGTGGCGGAGCGCCTGGTCGATATGGGCTGCAAGCTGCAGGCTTCGGCGGACTTTATTGCCGGCGGTCGCTTTGGTCGCGAAAAAAAGCCGGCACAGCGCCTGTTCGATCAGAACCTGTACAGCTTCATCGCGAGCGATGCCCATAACGTGGGTCATTACGACTGCCTGGCGAAGGCTCGCGCGAAGTTTAGCGTGCGCGGAGCTCATTTTCGCTAATATCTGTCCCTAACGTTCGCATTGAATGAAAGGGCAGCCATGGATATCCAACTTAAGACGGGATGCTTTGATGACGCGGCGTTGGTGCGCCGCGTCGTTTTTATGGACGAGCAGGGCTACGAGAATGAGTTCGACGCTATCGACGAGGATCCGAACTGCATTCATGTGACGCTCTATGTAGACGGCGAGCTTGCCGGTTGCTCGCGCGTGTTTCCCGAAGAGCTTGAGCGCGCGGCTGACGCAGAGGCTCCGGTGTCGCCGGCGTGCGACTTGGACGAAGGTGTCGCGGCGGGGGAGACCTACATTATGGGGCGCGTGGCCGTGCTGCCGAGCATGCGCCGTCGCGGTTTGGCGAGCAAGATTGTCGAGGCCAGTGATACGTGCGCGCGTGATGCCGGCGCCAAGCTCATTAAGCTGCATGCTCAGGAATACGTGCTGCCGCTCTATGCCAAGGCGGGCTACACGCAGATTGCCCCGGTGGACTACGAAGACGAGGGCCAGCCTCATGCCTGGATGGCCAAGCGCGTAGATGGCAGATAGGAACGTTCCTTTCCTGCCGGCAGTTTGGGACACTCCTTGGCAATTGGCGCATCAGAGCGCTCGGACATACAGTTTTTCGATTCCGTATGTATATATGCGCGTTAATGGGTTATAAAATCTAAGTCTGAACATAGCAGGTCTGCGATGCGGCTCGGGCGACCGAGCCGTTTTTGCGGACAGGGGTAGCGCGAAAGGACTGCACATGCGTCAATTTAAGACCGAGAGCAAAAAACTGCTCGACCTCATGATCAACTCCATCTACACCAATAAAGAAATCTTCCTGCGCGAGCTTATCTCTAACGCGAGCGACGCCGTCGACAAGCTCAACTTTAAGAGCCTGCAGGACCCGAGCGTCAAGATCGACCAGGGCGACCTGGCCATTCGCGTCTCCTTTGATAAAGACGCCCGCACCATTACCATCTCGGATAACGGCATTGGCATGACCGCCGAGGAGCTGGAGCGCAATCTGGGCACCATCGCCCATTCCGGCTCCGAGGAGTTTAAGACCGAGAACGCCGAGCAGCAGGGCTCCGATGTCGACATCATCGGTCAGTTTGGCGTGGGCTTCTACTCGGCTTTTATGGTCGCCAGCCATGTGAAGGTCGTCAGCCGCGCCTACGGCGAGGATGTCGCCCATGTGTGGGAATCCGACGGTCTTGAGGGCTACACCATCGAGGACGGCGAGCGCGCCGAGCACGGTACCGATGTCATCCTGACGCTGCGCGAGAACGAGAAGCTCGATGCCGACGGCGAGGCCGAGACCTACGATCGCTTCCTGACCGAGTGGGGTCTCAAGAGCCTGATTCAGCAGTACAGTAACTATGTGCGTTACCCGATCCAGATGATGGTGTCCAAGAGCCGCCAGAAACCCAAGCCCGAGGACGCCGGCGACGATTACAAGCCCGAGTACGAGGACTACCAGGAGCTCGAGACCGTCAATTCCATGACACCGATCTGGAAGAAGCACAGCTCCGATGTCGAGCAGAAGGACTACGACGAGTTCTACAAGTCCACGTTCCACGACTTTGACGATCCTGCGCGCACCATCAGCTTCCACGCCGAGGGCACGCTCGAGTATGACGCCCTGCTGTTTGTGCCGGGACGCGCGCCGTTCGATCTGTACAGCAAGGACTACGAGAAGGGTCTGGCGCTCTACAGCTCCAACGTCCTGATCATGGAGAAGTGCGACGACCTGCTGCCCGACTACTACAACTTTGTCCGCGGCGTCGTGGATTCCGCCGACGTGTCGCTCAACATCTCGCGTGAGACGCTGCAGCAGAACCGTCAGCTCAAGGCCATCGCCAAGCGCGTGGAGAAGAAGATTACTGCCGATCTTGAGGATATGCGTGACAACGACCGCGAGGCCTACGAGAAGTTCTTTGAGAACTTTGGCCGCGGCCTTAAGTACGGCATCTACTCGAGCTATGGCATGAAGGCCGATGAGCTCGCCGACCTGTTGCTGTTCTGGTCTGCCAAGGAACAGAAGATGATTACCCTGGCCGAGTATGCCAAGGGCATGCCCGAGGATCAGAAGGCCATCTACTACGCCGCCGGCGATTCGCGCGAGCGCTTGGCCAAGATGCCCGTGGTAAAGGGCGTGCTCGACCGCGGCTATGACGTGCTGCTGCTGACGCAGGATGTGGATGAGTTCACGTTCCAAGCTATGCGTGAGTACGTTGCCGCCGATATGCCCAAGATCTACGAGGACGATGCTGCCCGCGAGGCTGCCGAGAAGGCTGTGGCCGACGGTGCCGAGCCCGAGGTCGAGGATCGTCATCTAGAGCTCAAGAACGTTGCGACTGGCGATCTTGATCTGGCGACCGAGGACGAGAAGAAGGAGGCCGAGGACGCCACCAAGGAGAACGAGGACCTCTTTAGCGCTATGAAGGAGGCGCTCGGTGACAAGGTCGAGAAAGTTGCCGTTTCCGCGCGCCTGACCGATGCCCCCGCTTGCATCACCACCGAGGGCCCGCTTTCGCTCGAGATGGAGAAGGTACTCCAGAAGGGACCCGAGGGCGCGCCCGACGGCATGCCCAAGAGCCAGCGCGTGCTCGAGCTCAACGCCAAGCACCCGGTCTTTGACAAGCTCGTCGCTGCTCAGAAGGCAGGCGACGCCGACAAGATCAAGCAGTACTCCGGTCTGCTCTATGACCAGGCTCTGCTGGTCGAGGGCATCCTCCCCGAGGACCCCGTTGCCTTCGCGGCGGCTGTTTGCAACTTGATGTAGTTCGGGGATACGGCACCGTAACTAGATTAGAACGAGAGTGGATAATCTCCCGCTTTTGGCTCGAATGCGGGCTTGAAGTGGGAGATTTTCCACTCTCGTTTCCTTTTGAATGATCCCTCCGTCCCCAAGGGATCATTTATTTGTGCGGGTTGTGGTTTTGTGACCTGCTGAAATTTAAGATACTGTACATCTGTACGTTAACTCATCTTCGTAGTATATTGCTACCCGCAAAACTCAACACCATTGTGCTTTGAGACGTTAAAGCGCCTACTACAATGGTTGTCGATAGTACGATTCGATTTAACGACAGGATGGATGGTCCAAGCGTGAGTCTCGGCAGCAAACTATCCAATGCAAAGGTGTCCTTTGCGATATTTAAGCGCGACATTAAGCGACTGCTTGTGAACCCCGTCGCCCTGGTGGTTACCCTAGGCGTGTGCGTTATTCCCTCGCTGTATGCCTGGTATAACATCGTGGCAAACTGGGATCCGTATGGAAACACCCAAGGCATCAAGATTGCTATCGCCAACAACGATCGAGGCACCCAAAACGACTTGGTGGGTGAGCTCAACGCTGGCGACAAAGTGGTCGACCAGCTCAAGGAGAATCATCAGTTGGGCTGGACGTTCGTCGACTCGACGGCCGATGCCAAGGAGGGCGTCGAGAGCGGCGAGTACTATGCCGCTATCGTGATTCCCAAGAACTTCTCGGATAACCTGGTTTCGATGCTCGACGGCAACTACCATCAGCCCAAGCTCACGTACTACGTCAATGAGAAGAAGAGCGCCATTGCGCCCAAGGTTACCGATACCGGTGCAAACACCATCGAGGAGCAGATCAACTCGGAATTTGTCTCTACGGTAGGCAAGACTGTTGCCGGTATCGCCAAGGATGCCGGTGTCGATTTAAAGGACAAGGCAACCCAGACTCAGGACTCGCTGGCA
This sequence comes from Collinsella sp. CLA-JM-H32, assembly GCF_040098165.1. Classification (NCBI taxonomy): domain Bacteria; kingdom Bacillati; phylum Actinomycetota; class Coriobacteriia; order Coriobacteriales; family Coriobacteriaceae; genus Collinsella; species Collinsella sp. CLA-JM-H32. The sequence continues at coordinate 186,021 of NZ_JBBNMZ010000002.1, read as the reverse complement.
AGTTCGGTGTCCGAGGCGTCCGACACCTTGGGCGAGGTGCGCGATTCGATTGGCGATATGAATGCCGCCATCGATAAGACGAGTGGCGCTATCGCCTCGGCTGATGCGGCACTTGCCGGCTTGCAAGGCCAGGCACCGTCGCTGACGCAGGCGATCTCCCAGGGCAACGACCTGCTGAGCGAAGCTCGCACCACGGCGGGCAACTCCATCACCTCGCTCTCCAAGGCGCTCTCGGAAGGCAGCCTTGCGCTCACCAAGACGTCGGCCTCTGCGAACGCTGCCATCGGCAAGCTGACGGGCGCGGTCACATCTACGACCACCCGTATCGACAACTCGCTCGAGTCTCTTCAAGCGACGATCGACCACAATAAGGCCGTTATCGGGCACTTGGAGATTCTCGCCAATGACACGTCGACAGGTTCCGAGGAAATTGACGCGCGCATTGTATCGACCATCGATTTGCTTCGAGAGCAGAATGAAAAGCTTCAGAGCATCAAGGACGGTCTGTCCGCGCAGTCGAGCGCCATGGCGAATGACGCAGCGGCTGTTTCGGGTGCCAGTGACGCTATCAATAACGCAATTCATACCGGTGCGACCAACCTTGGCCAAGCCCAGACGGACTTGGGCCAAAACGCGCTGCCGAAGGCCTCGAGCGCGCTCGACTCTTTTGCTGCCGTTTCGGGCGACCTGACCGGTATCGTCTCGGGTATGACACCTACACTTGCAAATGCGCGCGGCACGTTGGCGCAGCTTAGCGCTACGCTCGGCCAGGCCAAGACCACGCTGTCCCAGACCGATTCCTCGCTTGCCAAGGTCCAGGACAAGCTTGCAACCGCCGCCAATGACATCGCGGCGCTGCAGACCTCCGAGTCCATGGGCGAGCTGGCCGACCTTATGGGCGTCGATGTCAATGACGTGGCAGATTTCATGGCGTCTCCGGTTGAGTTGACGTCCAAGTCAATCTATCCGGTCAAGAGCTTTGGCTCGGGCATCGCTCCCTTCTACACCAATCTGGCGCTTTGGGTGGGCGGCTATGTGCTCATCGCCATTTACAAGCTCGAGGTCGACCGTGAAGGTGTTGGCAGCTTTACGGCGCGCCAAGGCTACTTTGGCCGCTGGTTGCTCATGGTGATCCTGGGCGCATTGCAGGCCATCATCGTTACGGTGGGTGATCTGGTTATTGGCGTACAGTGCGTCAACCCGTTGCTGTTCGTGCTGGGCGGCATCGCCATCTCGTTCACCTACGTCAATATCATCTATGCGCTGTCCACCACGTTTAAGCATATCGGCAAGGCTATCGGCGTCATTCTCGTCATCGTGCAGATCCCGGGTTCGTCGGGCATGTACCCCATCGAGATGATGCCCGGCTTCTTCCAGTGGCTGCACCCGCTGCTGCCCTTTACCTACGGCATCAATCTGCTGCGCGAGACGGTCGGCGGTATGTATTCGTTCAACTATCTGTTTAACCTGTGCATTCTGGGCGTGTTCTTGATCGTGGCGCTCTTTATCGGCCTGCAGCTGCGTCCGCTGCTGCTCAACCTTAACCTGCTCTTTGATAAACAGCTTTCCACGACCGGTATGATGATTTGCGAGTCCAACGACCTGCCGCGCCAGCGCTACTCGCTGCGCACGGCCATGCGTGTCATGCTCGATTCCGATTCGTACCGTCGCGAACTGCTCGATCATGCGGTCGCCTTTGAACATCGCTACCCGTACTACATCAAGGGCGGTTTTGCCGCCGTGGTGGGCGTTCAGGTCCTGCTCTTTGTCCTGTCGACGGTTCTCGATATCGACAATAACGGCAAGATCATCCTGCTTGTCATTTGGATCATCTCAGTCATTGCCATCTGCGGCTGGCTTATCAATATCGAATATATCCGCGCGAGCCTCAATACCCAGATGCGCATCTCGGCGCTTTCGGATGAGGACCTGCGTCGCGAGATGCGCGAGCACACGGCCGCCATTCCTGCCGCCCGCTACATGTTTGGCCTCAACGCCAGCGAGCGTGGTGCCAAGGGCGGCGATCAGTCCACGGGCCGCTTGCCGCATATAGGCTCGAACCATAAATCTCAGGACAGCGACAGTACAGCCACAAATGATGGAAATGCCACTCCGCTTGGCAAGCACTCCAAAGGAGGTGAGGCATAAATGAAGAACATCCTGCATCTGTTTAAGCGCGATGTCCAAAATGTGTCTCGCTCCGTAATCGGCTTGGTTGTCGTGATGGGCCTCGTTATCGTACCGTGCCTGTACGCGTGGTTTAACATCGCCGGCAGCTGGGACCCGTACGGCAACACCGGCAATCTTAAGATCGCCGTGGTCAACACCGATGAGGGTTACGAGAGCGATCTGATCCCCGTTGAGGTCAACGTGGGTGAAAACGTGACCGCCACCCTGCGCGGCAACGAGAGCTTCGATTGGGTCGTGCTCAACGACCGCGATAAGGCCATCGATGGTGTCAAGTCGGGCGCGTATTACGCCGCTGTGGTCATCCCCAAAACGTTTAGCGCCGACATGATGACGCTCTTCTCGACGAACGTGAAGCATGCCGATATCGAGTTCTACGAGAATCAGAAGGCCAACGCCATCGCACAGATCGTGACCGAGAAAGGCTCGAGCGCTGTTCAGAGTCAAGTTAACGAGACCTTTACCGAAACCATTACGACCATCGGGCTCAAGACGGTGTCCAGCCTGCTCGATTACATGAGCACCGACCAGGTGAGTAACTTTATCGCCAACCTGTCCTCGACGCTCGGCGATTCGATTGAGGACCTGCGAGACGTTCGGGCAAATGCTTCGTCGCTGGCGGGCATTTTGAGCTCCACGTCCGATTCGCTGACGTCGGCGAGCGGCATGCTCAAGCAGACGGGCACGGTCGATGAGTCAACGAAGCAGCTGATGGAGCATGTCAAAAGCGGTATTAGCGATTCCAAGGAAGCGCTGAAGGACGCCAACGACGCCATCAATGCCGCGATTGACGGAAGCGCGGGCTCGTTTGACAACGTGTCCGCCGAGCTTGCGAAGGCATTTGATGCCGCGAATCAACATGTCGACCTTACAGTGTCCCAGCTCAACGATGCCGCGGCGGCGCTCAACACGCGTGCCGACGATATCGACGCCACGGCCGACCAGCTCCGCAGCTTTGCCGATCAGGTGACTGACGAAAAACTCCAGGACAGCCTCAAGTCTGTGGCAACATCGCTGAGCAGGATTGCTGTGGAGTATCGCAACAACGCCAAGGACTTGACGGCCACCGCGAAGTCTCTCTCTGACAGCATGGCAGAGGTTAATAAGTCGCGTGCCGAGGTCGATCAGGCCATCGCCGATGCCAAGGCCGGCATCGCGGGCGCCAAATCCGATTACGATTCCACGTTCTCGGTTAAGGCTAAGGAGCTCAAGAAGACGGTTTCGGGGATTCTGGACTCGCTTGATGGCATCTCGGGCGACCTGGATAGCGCCGTAGGCGGCCTGACCGACGCGTCCGGTTCGCTGGCAAAGGGCCTCTCCAAGGCTGCAAAGCTGGTCAACAAGGCTTCTGATCAGCTGGGCGAGGCGTCGGACAAGATCAGCGCGTTTAAGGACGAGCTCGACGGCGCCTTGATGTCGGATGACCTCGCTACGATCAAGACGATGATCGGCAATGATCCCGAGGGTCTGGCCGTGTCGCTTTCCGGCCCCGTCGCGCTCGATCGCAAGCCGGTCTATCCGATTCGCAACTACGGTTCGGCCATGGCACCGTTCTACACGATTCTGTCGCTCTGGGTGGGCTCGATTGTGCTGGCGGCCATGATGAAGGTCTCGGTTGACGATGAGCTTATCAACGAGCTCATCCCCGTGCGCCTGCACGAGATCTACCTGGGCCGCTACCTGTTCTTTGGCGGTCTGGCCCTGCTGCAGGCAACGCTCGTGTGTGCGGGCGACATCCTGTTCTTTGGCATCCAGTGCGACGACCCGCTGCAGTTTGTGCTGGCGGGCTGGGTCGCGAGTCTCGTGTTCTCCAATATCGTCTACACGCTTACGGTTTCGTTTGGCGATATCGGCAAGGCTTTGGCCGTTGTGCTGCTGGTCATGCAGGTCGGCGGTTCGGGCGGCACGTTCCCCATCGAGATGACCGGCCCCGTGTTCCAGGCGATCTATCCGTTCCTGCCGTTCACCCACGGCATCAACGCCATGCATGCCGCCATGGCCGGTGCCTACCATATGGAGTACTGGATTGAGCTGGGCATCTTGGCAAGCTATCTGATCCCGTCGCTGGCCCTGGGCATCGTCTTCCGCCGCCCGGTCATCAAAGCCAACGACTGGATCATCGAAAAACTGGAGTCAACCAAATTGATTTAGTTCAGCAACGTAAACGCCGTCGGAACATCGAGATCTTCCAACCCGATGCTTTAGCGTAGTGAATTGCACGGGCTGCTTGGTTGTTGCTACAGTAGCGGGGCGTGCCGGGGGTCCGGTGCGCCCTGCTTTTATTTGACCATGAGGCGGCACGCAGCCATGCGCGTGCGGACACCACGCCCAGATTGAGCGCGAGGATGCCCTATGGCCCAGCATGCCACTGACAATATCGAAATGATGCCCGATAGCCCTGTTGCTCGCGAGGACCTGGGCGCGGGCGGCACCTCCCGCGGCGCCGGCGCTCGCTCGCCGCTGTTCTGGAAAGTCCTGCTGCTTTCGGTGGCAGTCGTCTGGGGCTACTCCTTTACGACCATGAAGGACGCGCTCGACACCATTCCGGTGTTCGAACTGCTCTACGTGCGCTTTCTGCCTGCGGCGTTGGTCATGTTTTTCATCTTCCACAAGCGCATCATCGCGCACCTCAACGCCCGCAACCTTATCGTCGGACTTGGCATGGGCGCACTTATGTGGGCCGCCTACGCCCTGCAGACAGTCGGTCTGGCGCACACCACGGCGGGCAAGAATGCTTTTTTGACGGGCACGTATTGCATCGTTGTGCCGTTCGCGAGCTATTTTCTGAGCGGCGAAAAACTCACCCGCTATAACCTGGGCGCGGCGCTGCTGTGCTTGGCGGGCATTGGCTTGGTGGCGCTCGATAGCGTTGAATTCAACATCGGTGATGTCATTACGCTGGCGGGTGCGGTCTTTTTCGCCATCCAGATGGCGGTGACTGCCAAGTACGGTCGCAAAATGGACATCAACGTCATCACGTTTTGGATGTTTGTGGGCAACGGCGTGCTGAGCCTGGCAACGTCGCTGCTATTCGAGACCCAAGCGCCTCTGTCCGTGTGGACGCCGAGCTTTATCAGCGCGATGGCGTTTCTCTCGGTTGGTTGCACATGCGCGGCTCTGCTCATCCAAAACGTCGGCTTGGCGCATGTCTCGGCCTCGACGGGCTCACTGCTCCTTTCGATGGAGTCGCCTTCGGGCGTGCTGTTCTCGGTGCTGCTGATGGGGGAGGCGCTCACCTCGCGCCTGCTCGCCGGCTTCGCGCTCATCTTTCTTTCGATTATCTTGAGCGAGACGCATTTCGATTTCTTGCGCCGAAAATCACACCCGCAATTGTAAACAACTTGTTGCGCCGCCCTCCCAGGGCGGCATTTTTATGTCATGCCCTTACAGTTGTACCTTGCACTTTACGCTATCAAAGTGCGTGCTGCAAAAACGTTACTGGAGGGCTTCTATGGCATCAGCTCTGTCCGATTTTCAACCGCAACCAGCGCCCCAGGCCACCGCGGCGGCGCAGGCCGCTATCGGTGACGGTCTTGTCGCAGAAGCTCAGGCTTTTGCAGACGAGCTCGCTGCATGGCGACACGATCTACACCAGATGCCCGAGCTGGGTAACAATCTTCCGCAGACGTCTGCCTATATCCAGGCACGTCTGGACGAGATGGACATCCCCCATACCACGCTAGTCGACGGTTCCTGCGTCGTTGGCCTGATCGGTGCCGGTGCGGCCGCTCAGGGCAATGGCACGTGCAAGGACGAGCAGGCCGGAACGGTCGTCATGCTCCGAGGCGATATGGATGCCCTTCCCGTTGTCGAGGAATCCGGCGAGCCCTTTGCATCCACCAATGGCTGCATGCATGCTTGCGGTCACGATATGCACGCGACGGCCCTGCTTGGTGCGGCGCGCCTGCTCAAGGCCCGCGAGGCCGAGCTTGTGGAGGCCAACGCTACCGTCAAGTTGCTGTTCCAGCCGGGCGAGGAGACCTTTGAGGGAGCACGCGCTGCCATCGCCGACGGCTTGCTCGAGAACCCGCGCCCTCAGGCGGCCTTTGCCATGCATGTCAACAGCCAGTCGCCGCTTGGCCTGGTGCTCTACGGCAGCCCGGCGCTCTCGGGTGTGTACGGTTTCCGCATCACGCTCCAGGGCAAGGGCGGCCACGGTTCCAGCCCCGAGATCTGCATCGACCCCATCACGGCCGGCGTCCACGTGCACCTGGCGCTCCAGGAGCTTATCTCCCGCGAGGTGCCGGCGGCCAAGGAAGTCGCACTTACCGTTGGTAAGTTCGCCGGCGGCTTGGCGGCCAACGTCATCCCCGACACCTGCGTGCTCGAGGGAACGCTGCGCGGCTTTGATGTTGAGCTCATGGCTCACCTAAAGACCCGCATCGCGGAGGTCGTTAACGGCGTTGCTACGACCTATCGTACGCCGGCGACCATCGAGACGCTTTCGGATGTTCCGCCGCTTGTACTCGACAGCGATATGACTCAGGCGTCGCTTGGCTACGTGGGCGCAGTGCTGCCCAAGACGGCTTTCTTGCCGCTTTTCCATGCCATGGCGAGTGAGGACTTCGCGCTTATCTCGAGCAAGATCCCAAGTGCGTACTTTACCGTGGGCGCGGCCGTAACCGACACGGACGAACACTTTGCCCAGCACCATCCCAAGGCACGTTTTAACGATGCCGAGCTGCCGCTCGGTGCCGCGGCCTATACCGCCGTCGCTTTGGGCTATATCGCCGACCACCGGTAGCACCCAACCTTGCCTTTCAAGCCTGCGGGCATGGCCGTAAGGCCTATGCCCTTGTCTTTCAAGGCAATCTTGGGCACTACCGGCGCCCGGCGCAGGCTATTCGTTTGTCTAAAAGGAGCAGTATGCCCCAGCAGCGTAAGTTCTTCCCCGGCTGGCTCGTGGTGGCCTCCGGCTTCGTGATCATGGCCACGTGTTACACGATTTTCGTCAACTGCATGAGCCTGTTCCAGCCGCTGATCGTCAGCGACCTGGGCATTTCCCTTGCGCAGTACAACATCTCCAATGCCATCTCCACCGTGGTGAGCGTCGTGGGTTCGCTCGTTATCGGCCATGTTGCCGATAAAGTGAGTGGCCGCGTATTGGGCTCGCTCACCGTTATCGCTACCTCGGCGGTGCTTGCCGGCATGAGCTTTGTCGGTGAGCTGTGGCAGGTCTACGTGCTCTTTGCCGTCTCGGGCTCCTTTGCGAGCACTTGGATCGTGTGCTTGGCGTGCTCCGTGGTCATGCTCGTGTTCCTGCTGGTATCCGAGCCCATCGCCGCCAAGCTGCGCGCGAGCGTGGCGGGGGAGTAGGCGTCCGTCGCTCTTTTCTGTTCGTCCCGTTCTGTCCGTGGCCGCCTTGGAAGCCGAATGGATGCTCGTACCATCATTCGGTTTCCAAGGCGGCCACGGGCCTACGAAATGATCCCTATTCCTCCGTCCCCAAGGGATCACGTGATCCGAAGGGGACGGAGGAAAAGGGATCACAAACAGCGGCGGCGCGTCTGGCCGAACGAGTCCCCATACCCTCGTTCGGTCAGACGCGCCGCCGCTGTTTGTATTTGTGCCGTATAATGACCGTTACCTATGACGCGATACAAAAGAAAGGTGTTTGCCCATGCAGGCACAGAAGGCGGAGGGAACCCGCGACCTTATCGGCGCCGAGATGCGCGCCTGGCAAAAGATGCAGCAGATTGCGGCCGGCGTGTTCGAGCCGTTTGGTTTTAAACCCATCGAGACGCCCGCGATCGAGCAGGTGGACGTGTTTGTCCACGGTATCGGCCAGTCGACCGACGTCGTGCGCAAGGAAATGTTCCGCGTGTTCAGCGGTGCCAACCTGGAGCGCGTCTTTACCGAGGGCACCGACACCAAACTCAAGCCCAAGCAGCGCCTGGCGCTTCGCCCCGAGGGCACGGCCGGCGTGGTGCGCGCTGTCGTCGAGAACAATCTGGTGCCCCAGGGCTCCACGCCGTTTAAGGCGTACTACGCCGAGGCCATGTTCCGCGGCGAGCGTCCCCAGAAGGGCCGCCTGCGCCAGTTCCACCAGGTGGGCATCGAGTGGCTCGGCGCTCCCGATCCGGCGGCAGACGCCGAGTGCATCATCATGCTCATGGAGTTTTACAAGCGCCTGGGCTTCGATCTTTCCAAGCTTCGTCTGCTCATTAACTCGATGGGCGACGCTCAGTGCCGTCCGGCTTACCGCGAGCAAGTCAAGCAGTTTATCCTCGATCACGCAGACGAGATGTGCGATGAGTGCCGCGAGCGCGCCGAGCTCAACCCGCTGCGTGCCTTTGACTGCAAGAACGACCACTGCCGCGAGATCATGGCCGAGGCTCCGCTGATGGGTGACAACCTGTGCGATGAGTGCCGCGAGCACTACGAGCAAGTCAAGCGCTATCTGGATGCCGCCGGTATCGAGTATGTCGAGGATCCCACCTTGGTGCGCGGCCTGGACTACTACACCCGTACTGTCTTTGAGGTCGAGGCCCCTGGCGCCGGCGTCGGCTCCATCGGCGGCGGCGGCCGCTACGATGGTCTCGTCGAGCTCGAGGGCGGCAAGCCCACGGCAGGCGTCGGCTTCGCCGTCGGTTTTGAGCGCGCCCTGCTGGCCCTGCAGGCCTTTGGCAGCGACCTGGGTGCCGAGGAGGTCCCGTGCGTCTACGTCGCCAATGCCGGCAAGGAGCTGCGTCAGAACGTCTTTACCATTACGCAGCAGCTTCGCGCCGCAGGGATTGTGACCGAGGCCGACTATCAGGGCCGTTCGCTCAAGGCCCAGTTTAAGCAGGCCGATAAGGTAGGCGCCAAGCTCATCCTGGTCCTGGGCGGCGACGAGCTTGCCGCCGGCAAGGTCAAGGTGCGCGACATGCAGAGCCATGACGAGGTTCTCGTCGATCTGGCCAACGTCGTCGAGGCGGTTCGCGAGCGTCTGTAGCGCATGATTTTTGAGCTGCGGACCCGCTAACATGTCCCGCTCGCGACGAGCTATTGTTACGGGGGTGTTTCGCATTTATGCGGAATGCCCTCGCTTGCATATGCCGCCCACCGAGAAATACGACCATTTGGGGCAAAAACCCTTGCAATGCAGAAAATACTTTTGTGTGGTAAAGCGCAATCAGTGTCGAAAGTATTTCTCAAGCGCCTATAATGAATACCACATGTTACGTGCATAGAAGGAGGAATGGGAGGAAACGTGGCTGAGAACCTAAGCAACCAGTCTGTACCCGAAGCCGCGGCGCGCGTCGCTGCCGTGGTCAACCGCCTCGTTAACCGAATCGGCTCGAATGCCGAGTCCAGGGAGCGTCTCGCCGAGATCGAGATCCCCGAGGAGCTGCGCGACAATCTGGCGTTGTTCCTGCGCCTGGAGCGTCGTGTGCTTAGCGAGTATGATCCTGAGATCGCGGACCTGTTCGACAAGATCCTGTCGGCCGAGATTGTGGCCAATGCCGGCAACCCCGGTACCCGCGCTGCCGACGAGGCCGTCGACGAGCAGGGCGTGCCCACTGCCGACGAGCCCACCGCCGTGGCATTTTGTGAGGTCGTCGATCTGATCGACAGCCTGCCGCTCGATAAGCAGCAGGTCATCGTTCGCGCCTTTACGAGCTTCTTCCATCTGGCAAATCTGTCGGAGGAGAACTACCGCGTGGCGCAGCTGCGCGAGCGCGAGGCCGGTGCGTCGACCGATACCGAGGTCGATCCCGCCAACGAGCTCACCGTCGCCTATCACCAGCTGGTGAATGAGCTGGGCGTCGAGGGCGCCAACGAGTTGCTCGGCAAGCTTGAGTTCCATCCCGTCTTTACCGCGCATCCCACTGAGGCCCGTCGTAAGGCCGTCGAGGGCAAGATCCGCCGTATCTCCAACCTGCTGGAGGAGCGTCCGCGTCTGGGCGGCTCCGACCTGGTGGAGAACGAGCGCCATATGCTGCAGGAGATCGACGCCCTGGTGCGTACGAGCCCCATCGCGCTCAAGAAGCCCACGCCGGTCGAGGAAGCCGATACCATCATCGACATCTTCGATAACACGCTGTTCGACGTTATCCCCGTTATCTATCGTCGTTTTGACGATTGGGTGCTGGGCGACAAGGCCGGTACTGTGCCGCCGCTGTGCCCGGCGTTCTTCCATCCCGGCAGCTGGATCGGTTCCGACCGCGACGGTAACCCCAACGTCACCGCCAAGGTGAGCCGTGAGGTCGCTGCCAAGTACTTCACCCACATGGTGCTCAAGCTCGAGGACAAGTGCCGCCGCATCGGCCGCAACCTGACGCTCGAAGCCACCTACAGCAAGCCGTCTGCCGAGCTCATCAACCTGTGGAACCATCAGGTCGAGATGAGCCCTCGGTACACGGCCCGCGCCGAGCTGATTTTCGAGCACGAGCCGCATCGCGCCGTCATGCTCGTCATGGCCGACCGTCTGAACGCCACCGTGCGCCGTATCACCGATACCATGTACCACAGCGCCGACGAGTTCCTGGAGGACCTGCGCGTCGTCCAGCGTTCGCTTGCTGCCTGCGGTGCCGTCCGTGCCGCCTACGGCCCGGTCCAGACCATCATCTGGCAGGTCGAGTCCTTCGGCTTCCATATGGTCGAGATGGAGTTCCGTCAGCACTCCGTGGTGCACGCCCGCGCCCTCAAGGATATCCACGAGAACGGTATCCATGGCGACCTGCAGCCCATGACGCGCGAGGTCATCGATACCTTCCGCGCTATCGGCTCCATCCAAAAGCGCTACGGCAAGAAGATGGCGCACCGCTACATCATCTCGTTCACCAAGAGCGCCCAGCATGTGGCCGACGTCTTTGAGCTGGCCCACCTGTCCTTCGCACACGAGGAGGATGTCCCCGAGCTCGACGTGATCCCGCTGTTCGAGCAGCTCGAGGACCTCGAGGGCTGCGTTGACGTGCTCGACCAGATGCTTACGCTGCCCGTGGTGCAAAAGCGCCTTGCCCAGACCAACCGCCGCATGGAGGTCATGCTGGGCTACTCCGACTCCTCCAAGGATGCCGGTCCTACCACGGCCATGCTTGCGCTGCACTCCGCGCAGGAGCGCATCGCCAAGTGGGCAGAGAAGAACGATATCGACCTGGTGCTCATGCACGGTCGCGGCGGTGCCGTGGGCCGTGGCGGCGGCCCGGCCAACAAGGCCGTGCTGGCGCAGCCCAAGGGTTCGGTCAACTGCTTCTTTAAGCTCACCGAGCAGGGCGAAGTCATCTTTGCCCGTTACGGCAACCGCACGCTGGCTCAGCGCCATGTTGAGTCCGTTGCCGCCGCAACGCTTTTGCAGTCGGCCCCGAGTGTCGAGAAGACCAACACCGAGACCACGCAGAAGTTCTGGGATATGGCCGAGAAGCTCAACACTGCAAGCCACGAACGCTATCTGGACCTGCTGAACACCGAGGACTTTACACCGTGGTTCTCGACCGTGACGCCGCTGACCGAGGTCGGTCTGCTGCCGATCGGCTCGCGTCCCGCCAAGCGCGGTCTGGGCGCCAAGTCGCTCGATGACCTGCGTACCATCCCGTGGATCTTCAGCTGGAGCCAGGCGCGCATTAACCTGGCCGCTTGGTACGGTCTGGGCACCGCCTGCGAGCAGCTTGGCGATCTTGACCAGCTCAAGGCTGCCTACCAGGAGTGGCCGTTCTTCCGCACCTTTATCGACAACATCGAGATGTCGATCGCCAAGACCGACCAGCGCATCGCCAAGATGTATCTGCACCTGGGCGACCGCCAGGATCTGTCCGAGAAGGTCTTTACCGAGATGCAGCTCACGCGTAAGTGGGTCCTTGCCATCGTCGGTGACGAGTGGCCGCTGCAGCGCCGTCGCGTGCTCGGCTGCGCCGTCCGTGTACGTAACCCCTACGTCGACGCCCTGTCCATCGCCCAGGTCCGCGCCCTTCGCGAGGTGCGTATGAACCAGGACGAGATGGCCGAGGAGAAGAAGGCCGAGTACATGAGCCTGATTCTTTCGACTGTGACCGGCGTCTCGGCAGGTTTGCAGAACACGGGGTAATCGATAGCCCTGTGGCTCTCACCGGGACCCGATGGGTTTCCCTCTGAATGCGTCCTCGCACTTGAAGCCCCCTTATCCTGCTCCTTCGGAGCTGCGGATAAGGGGGCTTCGTGCTGCGGAATGCATTCAGAGGGAAACCCATCGGGTCCCTTCGTCTTCGGTCTTCGGGGATTAAAGCTGAAGGGAATAAGGCGCGCTTCGCGCATAGCGTGGAGTGCGGCGAGGGCTTCTTGCGTCCTGCGGAGTGTGCCTAAAAGTAAACTAATGGCGGGCCCTGCGATGTCCGGTCTTCGGCGGATCAGCCGCTGGGTGAGGGTGGTGCTTGGGGCGACGTGCAAAAAACGGAGTTTTCAGCAGCCAAAGATTGATGCATAAGGCCATAGCCGGCTTTCGCTGCCTTTGTTGATGCTTTTGCACGACGATTGGGCTTTGGCGACGATCATATATGGCTGGTTTCTCGCCGCATGCTATCCAGATGGGTCGAGTCATGAGGACTATCTACCTTTTGAAAGATTTTTGGCGCCAAAATCTTATCCCGCGATGCTGAATACTCGCAAAAATGCACGCTCCGGAGGGTACTACCCAGTTATGGCCAGAAATCCATGCGCCATCTTATGCAATTAATTAACGAATTTATGCAAAATGGCTTACGTGCGTACGTCTCGGACTAGATGTTTGCCTCGGCGCTGCGTAAATCATCCTGTCTATAGTGTCTTTGACAGGCGGCCGCGGTCCCGTTTGGGGTCACGGCCGTTTTGTTGTGGGTCAAATATGAACGTTGTGTTAATGAGTCGGTGGACGGTGGTGTTTTTCGGTGAGCGGCGTATCCTTCCAACGGTTTATCTAGTGTGTCAGTTGAAAGGAAGAGGGCGCTCGTCATTGTTTGAATGTGAACTGCCGTTTGACCACAAGACGTTGCATCTGGAGCTCGAAGATAAGAACTTCGCGGGTGTGATGGAAGGTCATCAAAACGAGTTTAAGACTACAAAATCGCTGGAAGAGCTGGTGGAGGAGTCGCTTGCCAACCCTTATGGCTCGCCTTCGCTCGAGGAGCTTTGTGCTGGCAAGAAGGATATCGTCATTATTAGCTCCGATCATACGCGTCCCGTTCCCTCGCGAGTGACGATGCCTATTCTGCTGCATCACATCCACTCCGCTGCGCCTGAGGCGCGCGTTCGCATTCTGGTTGCTACGGGTATGCATCGTCCGTCGACGCACGAGGAGCTCGTCAACAAGTACGGCGAGGAGATCGTTGCCAACGAGGAAATCGTTATGCACGTCGCGACTGATGACAGCATGATGAAAAAGATCGGCACCCTGCCTTCTGGCGGCGAGTGCATCATCAACAAGATTGCTGCCGATTGCGATCTGCTGCTTGCCGAGGGCTTTATTGAGCCGCACTTCTTTGCCGGTTTCTCTGGTAGCCGCAAGTCCGTTCTGCCTGGCATCGCCAGCTACAAGACCATCATGTACAACCACAATGGTCAGTTTGTGAACGATTCCCATTCGCGTGCCGGCAACCTGTGCCACAACCACGTGAGCGAGGACATGTTTGCCGCTGCCGAGATGGCTCACCTTGCCTTTGTGCTTAACGTGGTGCTCAACGGCAAGCACGAGGTCATCGGCTCCTTTGCCGGCGACATTCACAAGGCGCACGAGGCCGGCTGCGAGTTTGTGAAGAACCTTGCCGGCGTTGAGCCCGTTGAGTGCGAGATTGCCATCACCACCAACGGCGGCTACCCGCTCGACCAGAACATCTATCAGGCCGTGAAGGGCATGTGCGCCGCTGAGGCCACACTTCCCGAGGGCGGCGTGATCATCGATGTCGCCGGTTGTGCTGACGGTCACGGTGGCGAGGGCTTCTATCACAACATCGCCGACAATGATCCGGCGGAGTTTGAGCGCGCCTGCATCGACCGTCCTAAGGACGAGACCCTGCCCGATCAGTGGACGAGCCAGATTTTCGCCCGCATCCTGGCGCATCACCCTGTGATCATGGTCACCGACCTGTGCGATCACCAGATGCTCAAGGATATGCACATGACGCCGGTCAACACTATCGAGGAGGCGCTCAAGCTCGCCTTTGAGATGAAGGGTGCCGATGCCAAGGTTGCCGTCATTCCCGATGGCCTGGGCGTTGTCGTCGCGCAGCACTAGTGCGTGGTCCAAACGAATCGTTTATAACCGACAAGAAAGATAAGGTTTTATGCTTACCAAACTCCTCTGCGAATTCGGCGCAACGGCCCTCATGATCATCTTTGGCGTGGGCGTGCACTGCGATACCGTGCTTAAGGGCACCAAGTATCAGGGCTCCGGCCACATGTTTGCCATCACCACCTGGTCTTTTGGCATCTCGGTCGCCCTGTTTATCTTTGGCGGCGCCGTGTGCATGAACCCCGCCATGGTGCTTGCCCAGTGCATCGTAGGCTTGGTGCCGTGGAGCAGCTGCATTCCCTTCATGATTGCCGATATGCTCGGCGGCTTTGCGGGTGCCGTGATCGCGTGGTTGATGTATGCCGATGAGTTCAAGGCTTCCGATGGTGTCGTCGATCCCATTGCCCAGCGCAACATCTTCTCGACTAACCCCACCACCGAGGGCACCAACTATGCCCGCAACTTCTTCTGCGAGGCTATCTGCACCTTCGTGTTCATTAGCGCCATCCTTGCTGCTGCTAACCGTGCTGGCGAGAACGTTCTGATGCTCGCCATCTGCGTCGGTCTGATCGTTTGGGCCGTTGGCATGGGCATGGGCGGCATCACCGGCTTCGCCATGAACCAGGCTCGTGACCTTGGTCCTCGCATGGCCTATCAGGTGCTGCCGATCAAGAACAAGGCTGACAACAACTGGAAGTATGGCCTGCTCGTTCCTGGCATCGCGCCGTTTGTCGGTGCCGCTCTGGCCGCGCTGTTTGTGCATGGTTTCTTGGGCATGTTCTAGTCTGAGGCTACATAGTTGTCCGCTGGCCGCATGGGGTAACTTCCCAGCGCGTCCTCGGACATGCAAAAAGGCTCGCTGCGCACTTCGTGCGGCGAGCCTTTTTGCGTCCTGCGGAATGCGCTGGGAAGTTACCCCATGCGGCCAGCTGCGGGGTCTTTGCTGCGCTCGAGCAAGCAGCCCAACATATAAATCTGAATTTGGATTTGGATGGGAGGGGCTTGTTGCTGTTGAGGGCGGTGAAGCGCGAGTGGCACTTTGGGATGCGTGGCGGCCTGGGTTGGGGCGATGCTTTGGGATGAGCTTCTTACTTAGCTGAAGAGGGGCTTTATGGCCGAGAGGTAGTCTTTGGCTACGTCGGCTTTGTCTGCTTGGAAGTTGTGCCAGGCCCACCATTGGACGGTTGCTACGAAGCTTGAGGCTATGTGGTGTAGTAAGAAGCTGCGGTCCATGGTGCTGGCGGGGTCTGCGGGGTCGGTGGGGACGGTTTCGGCTGCGCGCGACATGATGGTCTTGCGGAGACAGTCGGCGAAGACGCGTGAGCCGGCGCCGGCTACGAGGGCTCGAACGCCCTGGCGGCGCTCCCAGAGGTTGTTGAGGATATGCTCGACCTGCACGAGTGGGTCGTCGAGCGGTGTGCCATCGTCGTCGAGGGCGTGGGTGCAGATGTCGCTCACGAGCTCGGACAGTAGGTCGTCTTTGCTCTTAAAGAGGCCGTAGAATGTCGCGCGGCCTACGTGAGCGCGCGCGATGATGTCGCCGACGGTAATCTTGCCGTAGTCCACTTCGCGTAGCAGCTCGGAGAACGCCGCAACGATGGCAGCGCGGCTTTTTTCTTTGCGGGCATCCATGGCTATGCATCCACGTGAACGAGCAGACAACGGAGCGTGCCGGAGCAACCCTCGTAGGGGCGCTTACCGGCGCCGTAGCCGACGGCCTCGATGCGGTAGCGGGCCGGTAGGTGCTCGGACGTGCGCAGTGCGGCGACGATGGCGGCGCCCGTGGGCGTCACGAGCTCGCCGGCGACCGGTGCGGGCGTGAGGGCGATATTGCCTGCTTGGCATAGGTTGACGACGGCGGGCACCGGGATGGGCATAAGGCCGTGGGCACAGTGGATGGTGCCGTGACCCTCGGAGAGCGACTCGACGACAATGTCCTCGATACCCAGGTCATCGAGACAGATGGCGACCGAGCAGATGTCGACGATGGAGTCGATGGCGCCTACCTCGTGGAACATGACGGTCTCGGGCGTTTTGCCGTGGGCCTTGGCCTCGGCGGCGGCGAGCGCGGTAAAGATGGCGAGCGCGCGGCGCTTGGCGCCATCGCTTAACTGCGAGCCATCGATGATGGCGGTGACATCCGCCAAAGAACGGTGGTGATGGTGGTGGGTGTGGTGATGATCTTCGTGCTCATGGGCGTGGCCCTCATGGTCGTGCTCATGGCAGTGCTCGTGTTCGTGCCCGCCATGATCATGATGGTGATGCTCATGCTCATGCCCGTGCTCGTGCTCGTGCTCGTGCGTGTGCTCGACAGCTGTTTCGTTGCCGTAGAGCCAGGCCATATCGTGGTCGTGGTTCTCGAGTCCCTCTGCAAGCTGGACGTCGAAATCGCAGGCGTCGATGCCATGCTTGTTTGCACGCGTGACGGCGATCGTAAAGCCGTCGACCGGCAGTGTGGCGAGCTGTTCGCGCAGGTGCTCCTCGCTGGCGCCCAGATCGAGCAGGGCCGCGACGGTCATATCGCCGCTGATGCCTGAGGTGCCGTCGATGATAAGCGTGTGCTGATGATTGGACATGGAATGCTCCTTAGCGGGCGCGGGGTGTGCCGGCGCTCAGATGATTGATAAGACTTGCCTGGTAGGCGGCGCCAAAGCCGTTGTCGATATTGACGACCGAAACGCCGCTGGCACAGGAGTTGAGCATGGCGAGCAGTGCAGCTACGCCACCAAAACTTGCGCCGTAGCCAACGCTGGTGGGAACGGCGATGACCGGACAGCTCACCAGACCGCCGATAACGCTCGCCAGCGCGCCCTCCATGCCGGCGATGGCGATGACCACCTGTGCCTGGGCAAGCTCCTCGGCATGCGCGAGCAGACGGTGCAGGCCGGCGACACCCACGTCGTAGAGGCGGTCGACTTCGTTGCCATAGAACTCGGCCGTCAATGCGGCTTCCTCGGCGACGGGCAGGTCGCTCGTGCCGGCGCAGGCGACGACGATGCGTCCGTTGCCGGTAGGGGAGGGCATGCCGCCCACGAGGGCGAGCTGTGCGTCCGGGACATATCCCAGGTCGATGCCGTTGCCGAGAAGCTCAGCGGTGCGCGCAGCTTTTTCGGCATCCAAGCGTGTGACCAGGATGCGCTCCTGGCCGGCATCGCGCAGCGCTTCGATAATGGCGGCAATTTGCTCGGCGGTTTTACCGGCACCGTAGACAACCTCGCCGGCTCCCTGGCGCACTCCGCGCGAAAGATCGAGCTGCGCAAAGCCCAAATCGGCGGTCGGAGCCGTCTGGATGCGCGTAAGGGCGACAGCCGGGGTGACTGCTCCGCCGGCAACATCGCTCAGCAACTGCTCAAGATCTCGCTTATCCATATATGTTCCCTTCGACGGCGCAAAGTCTAGCACTCAAAAGGTATTTTTCCGAACACTAAGACAAAATTGTTCGGAAACTATAGGACAGACTGATTCAATTGTTGGGCGAACTTGCTAGTCGCGCAGGATGATGTCCATGGCGAGCATCAGGTTGCGCTCGTCGATGGCAAACGGGGCGGCTTCGCGCGTCTTGGGCTTGGCGCAAAACGCGATGCCCGTGCCCGCGGCCTGAATCATGGGGATGTCGTTGGCGCCGTCGCCGATTGCCACGGTGTGTGCCATATCGACGCCGCACTCAACCGCCCAATCCAGCAGCTGGATGAGCTTGGATTCCTTGGTCACAATGTCTGTCGCCAGCTTGCCGGTGAGCTTGCCGTCCACGACCTCCAGGCGGTTAGCGAGGCAAAAGTCGATGCCCGCGGCGGCCACGATCTTGTCAGCGACCTCGTGGAAGCCGCCGCTTACCACGCCGACCCTCCAGCCCTTGCTGTGCGCCGAGCGCACAAGCTCCAGCGCGCCGGGGGTAAACGTCACGCGCTCAAACGTGCGCTCGAACACGCTCTCGTCCAGGCCGGCGAGCAGCCCCACGCGCTTCTCGAGCGCTTGCTTAAAGTCCAGCTCGCCGCGCATAGCGCGCTCGGTGATTTGCGCAACTTGCTCGCCCACGCCGGCCTCCTCGCCCAACAGGTCGATGACCTCCTGGTTGATGAGCGTGGAGTCGATATCCATAACGATGAGGCGTGCAGTCATGGCGGGCCTTTCCGAGTGCAGTTGTATTGGGGCACATTGTCGCACGTCGCACGCCTGGGCGACGGTCACGGTGCGTCAATTGTTTCGTCTCCGTCAAGTCTTTGGGCAAGAGCTACTTTTTCGCGGCACATCGACACAGGTGCGATAAGATAGAACGCCATGTCTGGCTGCGCGGTTTACGCAGGCTGGGCAAATCTGTACGACGCCGCCCGGAACGACACGGGGCGGCACAGATCCATAAAGGAGGATCACTGGTATGAGCCAGACCCGTCCCATCGACGAGCATTCCATGCACACCCGTACCTGCGGCGAGCTTCGCTTCGAGAACGTGGGCGAAGAGGTCACCCTCACCGGTTGGGTGAGCCGTCGCCGCGACCACGGCGGCCTTATCTTCTGCGACCTTCGCGACCGCGAGGGCATCACGCAGCTCACCTTCGACCCCGAGCACTCCGACGGCGATGCCTTTAAGATCGCCGAGACCATGCGTCCCGAGTGGCCCATCAAGATCCACGGCGTCGTGCGCGCTCGTGGTGAGGAGACCACTAACACCAAGCTCGCGACCGGCGAGATCGAGGTCCTGACCGACCACGCTGAGGTGCTCAACACGTCCGTCACCCCGCCGTTCCAGATCGAGGACGGCATCGAGACGAGCGAGGACACTCGTCTGCGCTATCGCTATCTGGACCTCCGTCGTCCCGAGATGATGGCCAACCTCAAGCTGCGCTCCGACTTTACCTTTGCCATTCGCGAGGCGCTGCACAACCGTGAGTTCATGGAGGTCGAGACGCCCTCCCTGTTTAAGTCCACGCCCGAGGGCGCCCGCGATTTCATCGTTCCCAGCCGTATTCAGCCGGGCAACTTCTACGCCCTGCCGCAGTCCCCGCAGCTCCTGAAGCAGCTGCTCATGGTCGGTGGCGTCGAGCGCTACTACCAGGTTGCCAAGTGCTTCCGCGACGAGGACCTGCGTGCCGACCGTCAGCCCGAGTTCACTCAAGTCGATATCGAGATGTCCTTCGTGGACCAGAATGACGTCATGAGCGCGCTCGAGGAGGTCCTGGCCGACGCCTTCGGCCGCATGGGCGTCGAGATGCCCACGCCGCTGCGTCGCATGGACTACTGGGAGGCCATGGACACCTATGGCTCCGACAAGCCCGATACCCGCTATGGCATGCACCTGGTCGACCTGACCGACATCTTTGCCAACTCCAAGTTCAAGGTCTTTGCGACTGCCGCAAACGAGGAGGGCTCTGTCGTCAAGGCCATCAACGCCAAGGGCGCCGGTGCCTGGGCACGTGCCAAGATCGATAAGCTCGCCGGCGTGGCCTCCACGTTTGGCGCCAAGGGTCTGGCCTGGATCGCCTTCCGCGAGGATGGCTCCATCAACAGCCCCATCGTCAAGTTCTTCTCGGACGAGGAGATGGCCGCTCTGCGCGAGCGCATGGACGTCGAGCCCGGCGACCTTGTGATGTTCGCCGCCGGCCCGCGCCTGCTCTCTGACGAGATCCTGGGCGGCATGCGTTCTCACATGGCCAACGCACTCGAGATCAAGCGCGAGGGCCACGACTTCCTGTGGGTCGTCAACTTCCCGCTGTTCCACTGGGATGAGGACCGCAAGGCTTACGCTGCCGAGCACCAGCCGTTCACTCTGCCGACCGAGACCGACATCGCCAAGATCGAGGCCGACCCGTTGGCAGCCGGTTCTTGCACCTACGACTTTGTCATGGACGGCTTTGAGGCCGGCGGCGGCGGTATGCGTATCCACAACGCCGAGATGCAGATGTCCATGCTCAAGCTCCTGGGCTTTACCGAGGAGCGCGCCGAGTCTCAGTTTGGCTTCCTCATGGAGGCCCTCAAGTTTGGTGCGCCCCCGATGGGCGGTTTCGCTCTGGGCCTGGACCGCGTGTGCATGCTGCTTACCGGCTCCGACTCCATCCGCGACGTCATGGCGTTCCCCAAGACGGCCAGCGGCTCCGACCTCATGTCGGGTGCCCCGAGTGCCGTTAGTGGCGCCCAGCTCAAGGACGTCAGCCTGCGCCTGATGTAGGGAAGCAGCTACATATTGCCTGTAACGAGGGAAGGACACGTGCCTTCCCTCGTTTTTTATGTCGTGACGTCATGGTTTGGAGGCTTGCCGTCGTGCGCCGGGAAACTACAACCCGGAATCTGCGTCCAGAAGGGGTCGCGCTTTCCCAAAGGGGGTCCTCTGGGAAAGCGCGACCCAGTATTCGGCAAAATAATGGGGCACAGTTTCCGGTTGAGCTGTCTAACGGAAACTGTGCCCCAGAATGAGCGCTCAAACGGGACAGGCTTTCCGCAACAACTGTTTGGCGGAAAGCCTGCCCCAGTTTCTTATAGCGAGTCTCTCTGAACGAGCTGCATGTGCATGACGGTGGTGGTGGGCTCGGCACCCTTGATCATGTCGAGCGCAATGTTGGCGGCCATGTGTCCTTCTTCGCGCAGGGGCTGGCGGACGGTCGTGAGCGCGGGGACGCAGCGCGCCGCAATCTCGTGATCGTCGAAGCCGACGACAGAAACGTCCGCAGGAACGGATAGGCCTGCCTCGTTGAGTGCGGTGATGACGCCAGCCGCGATACGGTCCGATCCGCAGAGCACGCCATCGAAAGCAATCTCGCGCGCGAGGATCTGGTGCATGGCCTGATAGCCGTCTCCGCTGTTCCAGCCGGTATAGATAACGTTTGCGTCTGGGAGGTCTTCGCCCAAGACGGCGCGGTAGCCGCGCAGGCGGTCGACAACAGCGGGGTTGTCTTGCGGTCCCAACACGGCGACGATATCTTTGCGCCCGCGATCCTTCATGGCGAGTGCCGCAAAATGTCCGCCCTCTTCGTCGTCAGAGTAGACCGTCGAGAACACATCGCGATAGGGGTGGCCCTCGAGCTGGCCGCACAACACGGTGGGTACGCCCAGCTCGCGCAGCACCTCGAGCAGCTCGCTGCCTTTGTAGGGAGAGACGTCGATCACGGCGTCGAACGAGCGGCGCTCAAAGTGCTCGCGTGCGCGATTGCGCTCATGCGTAGAAGACGCCTGCAAGATAACGGGCAGATAGGACGACTCCGACAGTTCCTCGGTAATGCCGCTCAAAAACTCGCTATAGGTGGGGTCGCTGAAGAGTTCACTCAGAGGCTCGGTCACGAGCACGGCGATGATTTCCGTGCGCCCGACAGCGAGCGCTCGGCCACGAGCGTTGGGGACAAAATTGACTTCCTTGGCCGCCGCGCGGACGCGCTTTTTGGTTTCCTCGCTAATGCGGGGCGAATCGTTGAGGGCGCGCGATGCCGTGGAGCGCGACACGCCGGCAGCTGCGGCAACCTCGGCAAGCGTAGGTGCGGTGCGAACTGGTTGTGTCATGGCGTCTCCTGGAAAAATGCGGTCGATGTTGTCACTGATACGGGCTAGTGCGGATACAGCTTACTATAGTGCGCCTGAACAGCGTTCATGATATCCGGTGACCGGTGTCGTTTTGCAACCAAGCCGAAATCGAATACGTCTCGTGTGGGTGAGATATCAGCGGGCGTGGAGGTTGCCTACGAGCTTAAGAACGATGTCTTGTGCTGAGTTTCGATACTCAGGGTGACATAAGTGTTGCGATTGTACAACCGGTTGCACCGTTAACCCGGCCAAATCGACCGTTCAGCGGACAACCGGTTGCACAGTTTTTTGCATCGCCCGTAAGATAAGGACAACCGGTTGCACAAGAATCACTACGATGATGAAGGAGCATCACCATGGACGCCATTAACGATTGGGAAAACCAAGCGCTCACCCACAGGAACCGCCTGGCACCCCATGCGTACTTTATGGGTTACGAGACCGCCGATCTCGCTGCAACGTACAGCCGCGAGCTGTCGCGCGGGTTTGTCCAGCTGTCCGGCTCGTGGCAGTTCCGCCTCTTTGAGGGCCCCGCTGCCGTCTCCAACGAGGAACTCTCCACGTACAAGCCCGAGTGGGATCACGTGGAGGTTCCGCACCTGTGGCAGGTGGACGGCTATGGCAACCTTGCCTACACCGACGAGGGTTTCCCGTTCCCGGTTGATCAGCCGTTCGTTCCCTCCGACGACCCCACGGGCGTCTACCAGCGCATCGTCAACCTTCCCGCCGTTCCTGCTGGCGCTCGCGAGATCATTCGCTTCGACGGCATCGAGAGCTATGGCGAGCTGTACGTCAACGGTCAGTATATCGGCATGACCAAGGGTTCGCGCCTGTCTGCCGAGTTCGACGTGACCGACGCGCTTGTCGAGGGCGACAACCTGTTTGCGGTCAAGGTCCTGCAGTACAGCGATGGCAGCTATATCGAGGACCAGGATATGTGGTGGGCCTCGGGCATCTTCCGCGATGTGTACCTTATGCAGCGTCCCGCCGCGCACCTGGTCGACTTTAGGTTCCGCACGCACCGCGAGGGCGATACCGCTCTGATTACGCTCGATACGGTTGCCGAGGGCTCTTCCCGCGTTGTGTTTACGCTCAGCGATGGCGAGAACGTGGTGGCTGCGGGCGAGTGCGTCGACGGCCATGCCGAGTGCGGCGTGACCGATGCCCACTTCTGGAATCCCGAGGACCCCTTCCTCTACGACCTTACGTTTGAGGTCTACGACGGTGACCAGGTCAGCGAGTACGTCCCGCATCGCCAGGGTCTTGCCGAGGTGACGGTCGAGGGCAATCATATCTACCTCAACGGCACTTACTTTAAGATGCATGGCGTCAACCGCCACGATCACGACGATCACAAGGGCCGCGCCGTGGGCCTCGATCGCATGCGCCGCGACCTGGAGCTCATGAAGCAGCACAACATCAACGCGGTGCGCACGTCCCACTACGCCAACGACCCGCGCTTTTACGAGCTGTGCGACGAGTATGGCATCATGCTGGTCGCCGAGA
The DNA here is from genome assembly GCF_040098165.1 of Collinsella sp. CLA-JM-H32. NCBI lineage: Bacteria > Bacillati > Actinomycetota > Coriobacteriia > Coriobacteriales > Coriobacteriaceae > Collinsella > Collinsella sp. CLA-JM-H32. The sequence goes on along the minus strand of NZ_JBBNMZ010000002.1, from coordinate 162,662 downwards.
CCGATATGGAGAGCCACGGCTTCGAGAATATCGGCAATATCGCCCTGGTCACCGACGACCCGGCATGGGAGCCGGCCTACGTCGACCGCATTGAGCGCCTGGTGATGCAGGAGCGCAATCACGCCTGCATCATTATGTGGTCGATGGGCAACGAGAGCGGCTATGGCTGCAACATCCGCGCGATGTACGCCAAGGCTCACGAGCTCGATGGTCGTCCGGTCCATTACGAGGAGGATCGCAACGCCGATACCGTCGACGTTATCTCCACCATGTACTCCCGCGTGTCGCAGATGAACGACTTTGGTGAGCATCCATTCCCCAAGCCGCGCATCAACTGCGAGTACGGTCACTCCATGGGCAACGGCCCCGGAGGCCTGTCCGAGTATCAGGAGGTCTTCGATCGCTGGGATTGCATCCAAGGCCAGTTTATCTGGGAATGGTGCGACCACGGTCTGGCTGCTGTGACCGAGGACGGCATTGCCTACGATATGTATGGCGGCGACAACGGCGATTACCCCAACAACAGCAACTTCTGCATCGATGGCATGGTGTTCCCCTGGCAGCAGCCGAGCCCGGGCCTTACCGAGTACGGCCAGGTCATCTGCCCGGTTCGCATGGCTTATGACGCCGAGGCGGGCGAGCTGACTGTCACCAACAAGCGCTGGTTTACCACCCTCGAGGATGTTTGCCTCTCGGCGGAGACCCTGGTGGACGGCGACGTGGTCTGCCGCAAGACGCTCATGCCCGGTGCGGTTGCCCCCGGCGAGTCCGTCCAGCTTCCGCTGGTGATTCGCGAGGCCGCGGTAGGCGAGACCCTGCTGACCGTGCGCGCCTACACCATGGCCGCTCACGTCTGGTGCGAGCCGATGTTCCAGCTGGGTGCAAGCCAGTTTGCCATCGCAAACCATCCGGCGCCGGCCATCGCCGCCCCAGCTCGTCCTGAGCTTACGGTCGAGGAGACCGAGCAGGAGATTCGCATTCACTCCCTCAACGGCGAGCTGACCTTCAGCAAGGTAAACGGCACCGTGAGCAAGTGGAAGGCATCCGGCCGTGACGTCATGGCCTCTGGTCCCCAGGTTGGTTTTTGGCATCCGCTCGTCGATAACCACGCTCAGGAGTACGACTCCCTGTGGAAGGATAACTTCATCGATGTAATGCAGACGTCCACCCGCAAGGTTTCTTGGAAGCAGGACGGCAATGCGGTCGTCGTTACCGTGAGCCAGCGTATCGCTCCTCCCGTCCGCGCGTTCGGCATGCGCGTCGAGCTCGTCTATACCGTGCTTCCGAGTGGCCGCGTCGACCTCAAGGTTTCCGGCGAGCCCTACGGCGACTATTCGGACATTATCCCGCGCATCGGCATCTCCTTTGAGGTTCCCGGTTGCGATCGTGCCGTCGAGTGGTATGGCCACGGCCCGGGCGAGAACTATCCGGACTCGCTGCGTGCCAACCCGGTCGGTCATTACCGCACTACGGTCGACGACATGTTCACGCCCTACGTTATGCCTCAGGACTGTGCCAACCGCGAGGGTACCCGCTGGGTTGCCCTGCGCTCTAGCCACGGTGATGGCGTGCTGGTGACTCGTCCGGCCGACGCCGCTTCCAACCCGTTCTCGTTCTCGGCATGGCCCTATAGCTGCGAGGCTATTGATAATGCCAAGCACGTCTACGACCTTGTTCCGGGCGACACGGTCACGGTTAACATCAACGACCAGCTGCTCGGCCTTGGCTCGAACTCTTGGGGTTCCGAGGTGCTCGATTCCTATCGCACCCGTTTTGAGAGCTTCAGCTTTGAGGTGTCCCTGCGACCGCTGACGTCTGCCGATTTGGCTCAGGCGCTGGCACCCATTAAGGAGGCATAAGCCATGCATGTCTTTAACTCGCGCGCCGATTTCGACGCTCAGATGAAGTCCGTCAAGAAGTGGATGCGTACCGGTCAGGCACTCGACGGCGTTTCTGAACTGCAGCACGATGTGGCGTACTCTATCGGCGACTCGCTGGTGTATTGGTGGGTGAACGCCCACGAGGCGGCTACTGCCGATCTGGTCGGTCACCGTCGCTACCATGCCGTGCTCGCCCCGCTCGACGGCAATCTGACCGTTGAGGTGGCTTCCAAGGCCGATCTTACCTGTACGCGCGCCTACAGCGATATCGATGATCGCGAGCGCTTTGAGGGTACGGGGGAGACCGTGACGATTCCCGCCGGCGGCGTTGCCGTCGTCGAAATTGACGAGGCCTACCGTGTCGTGGCCGATGCCGCGGATCCCCGCGTCGTGGTACTGCACGTGACAGTCGAAGGTTATTCCTTCCCCAACAAGTAGTATTCGTCCGCCTGGACGTTTGCTTCGCGCCGTTAAGGGGGATGGCTTTGTTGACTCCCTTTTCCCCATTCCCCTTAGCAGGTGCGCCATCCGTGTTTGCACTTGCAGCTCGGACGGTTTTAGATGACATTTAACAGATGATTGGGAGGGCTTATGAGCTCTGAAAAACGAGGAACGATTGGTTCGTTCGCTCTGCTGGGCATGACGGTCGCCGCCGTGTTCGGTATCAAGAACATCATCAACAACAACGCGGCCATCGGCTTGGCAGCTGCGCCGTCGTTCTTCTTCGCCACGCTTTTGTACTTTGTCCCCTATACCCTGGTTACCGCCGAGTTCGTCGGCCTCAACAAGGACTCCGAGTCTGGCGTGTACGCATGGGTTAAGACCTCGATGGGTGGTCGCTGGGCGTTCCTGACGGCATTTAGCTACTGGTTCGTTAACCTGTTCTTCTTTGCGTCCGTCCTGCCCAACGTCATCATCTACGCGAGCTACGTGTTCTTTGGTGCCAACGCCGAGCTTTCGCAGCTGTGGATCACCATTATCGAGATCGTCGTCTTTGCTATCGCCACGTGGGTTTCGACCAAGGGCGCTAAGTGGATCGGCTCCATTTCCTCCTTCGGTTCGACCGCGGCTCTCGGCCTGACCGCCGTGTTCATCCTGCTGTCCCTGGCTGCTGCCTTTGGCGGCGTTGAGTTCGCTACGGCTCCTACTCCCGCTAACATGGCTCCCGACATGAGCAACTTCGCAACTGCGTGGGGCTTCTTCGGTACGCTTGCCTGGATCATCCAGGGCGTTGGCGGCGCTGAGTCTGTCGGCGTGTTCCTTAACGACCTTAAGGGTGGCGTCAAGGCCTTCGTGCGCACCGTCGTTATCGCCGGCCTGACCATCGGCCTTCTGTATGCAGGCGCTTCGCTGCTGGTCAACCTGTTCATCCCCGAGGGCGGCGTTGCCATCTCCACCGGTATCTTCGACGTATTCGGCGCTGTCTTTGCCCACTTTGGCATTCCCATGGAAGTGTCTACGCGCGCCATCGGCTTGATCCTTCTCGCCGCCACGCTGGGCTCCCTCATGATGTGGACCTCCGCTCCCATCAAGGTCTTCTTCACCGAGATCCCCAAGGGCGTCTTTGGTAGCAAGATCGTCGAGCTCAACGAGCATGGCATTCCTGCCCGCGCTGCTTGGCTGCAGTTCGCCATCGTCGTCCCCATCCTGATCATTCCGGCCCTGGGCTCCGGTAACCTCGACGACCTGCTCATGATCGTCACCAACATGACGGCTGCCACCGCTCTGCTCCCACCGCTGCTGATTTTGCTTGCCTACTTTATGCTGCGCAAGAACTTTGACGCCGCTCCCCGTGGCTTCCGCATGGGTTCGCGCAGCTTTGGCCTGGTCGTTGCCGCATTCCTGCTTGTGGTCTTCTGCTTCGTGCTTATCTGCGGCACCATTCCGCTCGATCAGCCGCTGTGGCTGACGCTGGTCTACAACGTTGGCGGCGTGGTTGTCTTCTTGGGCCTTGCCGTGATGTGGTACAACCGCTACATCAACCGCCTGCGCGAGACCGATCCCGAGGCCGCCGAGAACGAGCTTCGCCCTTCCGTCCTCGATATGATGGAGTAGCGGCTAGGATTAATCTACGGCTGTGGAATAAATCGATTCCCTTTCCTAAGGAGGGGCCTTACGAGGCCCCTCCTTTTGTGTTTTGGGGCATGGTCTTGGCCCCCGTGGTCAAAAAATGCCAAATATGAGTACTGTTGCAAAAGAAGTGCCATATTTTTCGGCCTGCTCTGAGCGAAAATGGGCTCAAAATCGATTTATCTAACTCCCTTTAAAGGGCGTTTGACGGCTTTCAACCTCTTCGAATCGCTCAAATTAGGCAATTTGCTCTCGATTTTGCTGCTACTAAATTGGTGACAGTACTCATATTTGCCACTTTTTGACCACGAGGTGTTCAGAGGAGCTCTCGAGAAGCATCTAACGGTACAATAGCTACCACGTGGCTGGGTTTTGCCGGCCGATGTGCGATGTCGCGGGAGGGGACATGGTCGAGTTTACGAAGACGATTAAAGATCCATTGGGACTACATGCCCGCCCGGTTGCGCTGCTCTATGACATCATTGCCAAGCATCGTAGCGACGTGTCGGTTTCGATTGGTGATCGCCACACCGACGGCCGCGACGTCATGGGGCTCATGGCCCTCTACGGCGAGTGCGGCGAGGACATCATCTTTCGCGTTTCGGGCGTAGACGAGGCTTCCTGCGTTACGTCGATCAGAAACCTCTCGCTCTAAGCATGACAGGGCGTGGTAAAGGATGGTCCTTTGCCGCGCCCTTTTGTTTCGTATAGGAAACTTTTTCGAAATCTGAATGGGGACCCTTTCCAAAAAGTTAACCACGTGTTAGTTTACTAAAGCGAACATAGGCGTGGTTAACTTTTACCGCGTCGATGTTGAGGACGAACTGACGTTAGGAGCCACTCATGTCTTGCGGACCGCAGATGCCGGCAATGCCGCTTTCGATGGTAAAAGCGGGCGAAACCGTGCGCGTGTCTCGTGTAAAGGGCAATGAGGATATGAAGCACCACCTCAAGGACCTCGGCTTTGTCGAGGGCAGCGAAATCCACGTGGTGAGCTCGAGTGGCGCCAATATCATCGTCACTGTGCTGGGCGCACGCTTTGGCATCGATTCCAAGGTCGCCATGCACATCATGACCGTCGGTTAGTTCGCAGCATTTGATAAAAACCGAAAGGGGGACAAGAGGATGAAGACGTTGGGTGACGTTAAGGTGGGCGAGAGCTCCACCATCGTCAAGCTTCACGGTGAGGGTGCGCTTCGCCGCCACCTTATGGACCTGGGGCTCATCAAGGGCACTTCGTTCAAGGTCGTGAAGGTTGCACCGCTCGGTGATCCGGTCGAGATTAACGTGCGCGGCTACGAGCTTTCCATCCGCAAGGAGGAGGCCGCCGTCGTCGAGGTCCAGTAAGGGCTCACGACGTATATTTCTGCAGATAAAGTTAGGTTTTTCTAACTTAATGCAGCAACTTTGAAGCACATTATCCAGCCTGCGCGGAGAAAGCAGCGCAGGCGCACAAGGAAGAAGGATTGAATGGCGGATTCTCAGATCCATGTCGCGCTGGCGGGTAACCCCAACTGCGGCAAGACCACGCTTTTCAACCTGATCACCGGCGCCAACGGCTACGTTGGCAACTGGCCCGGCGTCACGGTTGAGAAAAAGGAGGCCAAGCTCCTAAGCGACAAGAACGTTACCATCACGGACCTCCCTGGCATCTACTCGCTTTCCCCCTACAGCCCCGAGGAGCAATGCTCGCGCGATTACCTCATGAGCGGCGAGCCCGATGTTGTCGTCCAAGTCGTCGATGCCACCAACCTCGAGCGTAACCTGTACCTGGCGCTTCAGGTTATCGAGACCGGCCTGCCCGTGGTCGTTGCCCTCAACATGGCCGACCTGGTCGAGAAGAACGGCGATAAGATCGACACGGACAAGCTCTCCAAGAAGCTCGGCTGCCCGGTCATGATGATCTCGGCTCTTAAGAACAAGGGCATCAAGGAGCTCTTCGAGCAGGTCAAGAAGTCCGCTGCTTCTAAGGGCCAGGTGCCGGAGCACAAGTTCGATTCCTCCATCGAGGACGTTCTGGACCACATCGAGAACAATCTGCCGGCAAGCGTTCCCGCCAAAAAGCGCCGCTACTACGCGGTCAAGCTGTTCGAGCGCGACGCGGACGCCTGCAAGCTCATCAACCTCACTAAGGAGAAGGCTGCTCGCGTGGAGGAGCTGGTCGCCCAGTGCGAGCAGGACTGCGACGACGATGCCGAGTCCATCATCACCGGCGAACGCTATGGCGTGATTGCCCATATCATTGACGAGTGCCTCACCAAGGCTCCGGCCAAGATGAGCACTTCCGAGAAGATCGACCGCGTGGTTACCAACCGTATCCTGGGCCTGCCGATCTTTGTGGTCATCATGTTCTGCGTGTACTACATCGCCGTTTCTACCTTGGGCGGCACGGTGACCGACTTCACCAACGATCAGCTCTTTGGCACCGACGGCTGGTACGTGCTCGGTCAGGGCCGCGACGCCTACGACGCGGCCGTCGAGGCTGCGGGCGACAATGCCGACTCGGTCGACCCGGCACAGTACGGCCTCTATGTTCCGGGTATTACCACCGTGGTGCACGACGCCCTTGTGGCGGGCGGTACCGAGGACGGTGGCCTGGTCGATTCGCTGGTCTGCGACGGTATCGTCGGCGGCCTGGGCGCCATCTTCGGCTTTGTGCCGCAGATGTTCCTGCTGTTCGTCATGCTGTCCTTCCTGGAGGACTGCGGCTATATGGCCCGCGTCGCCTTCATCATGGACCGCGTGTTCCGCCGCTTTGGCCTGTCCGGTAAGTCCTTTATCCCCATGCTCGTGTCCTCGGGCTGCGGCGTCCCCGGCGTCATGGCTACCAAGACCATCGAGAACGAGAAGGACCGCCGCATGACGGTCATGACCACCACGTTTATTCCCTGTGGCGCCAAGCTGCCGATCATCGCCCTGCTCATGGGTTCCATCATCGGCGATTCTTCCACCACCGCCGCGTGGATCAGCCCGCTCTTCTACTTCCTGGGCGTCTTTGCCGTCATCGCCTCGGGCCTCATGCTCAAGAAGACCAAGCTCTTCGCCGGCCGTCCGACCCCGTTTGTCATGGAGCTCCCGGCTTATCACTTCCCGGCGATCCGCTCTTGGGCGCTGCACGTGTGGGAGCGCTGCTGGGCCTTTATCAAGAAGGCTGGCACGGTCATCTTTGCCTCCACTGTCGTGGTTTGGTTCCTGTCCAACTTTGGTAGCTACAACGGCTCCTTTGGCTTCCTGCCTGCGATGGACGGCATCCCCGAGGAGTTCATGGACTACTCCGTGCTTGCCATGCTCGGCAACCTGATCGCCTGGATCTTCGCCCCGCTCGGCTTTAGCACCTGGCAGGCAACAGCACTGTCCGTCTCGGGTCTTGTCGCCAAGGAGAACGTCGTCGCCACCGCCGGCTCGCTGCTGTCCGTTGCCGATGCCGCCGAGACCGATCCGAGCCTGTGGACCGCGTTCGCCGGCATGTTCCCGACCATGGGCGCTTGCGTTGCCTTTGGTGCTTTCAACCTGCTGTGCGCTCCGTGCTTTGCCGCTATGGGTACCATCCGCAACCAGATGGACTCCGGCAAGTGGACCGCGATTGCCCTCGGCTACGAGTGCGCCTTTGCTTGGGTGATCGGCCTGTTCATCAACCAGTTCTACAACCTGCTTGTTCTTGGACAGTTTGGTATCTGGACGGTGGTGGCCATTGTGCTGCTGGTTGCGATGCTCTTCCAGATCTTCCGTCCCATGCCAAAGCATGCATGGACCGACGAGGACGAGACCAACGCTGCTTCCGCTGCAGTTTCCGCTTAAGTCCGAATAAGGATTAACCCCTTTCCACGAGCCCGGGTGTCCCAGCGACACTCGGGCTTTTGTTTTAACCGCTAGGCAATTTCGTTATAATCGACGTCCGCAAATCGATTCATTATGTTGGAGAATCCATTTGATCATGGCAGATATCGACAATAGGATAGCTTTGGTGATTCCCGCGTATGAGCCGAGTGGTCGGCTGGCCGCGCTACTTGAGGAGCTCGTGCTCGGATGGCCGGGACCGATCGTTGTGGTGGATGACGGGAGCAGCACGTCCTGTTCTGTGGTGTTTGACCGCGCCCGCGCGCTTGGTGCTACGGTTCATGTCCACGGGCTCAACCGCGGCAAAGGTGCGGCTCTCAAGACTGCCTTTTCTTATCTCTTGGAACAGGTCCCGACTGTTGCGGGGGCCGTCACGGCAGATGCCGATGGTCAGCATTTGCCTGCCGATATCCGCGCCGTTGCGCGCGAACTCGGTCTGCACCAGGACTCGTTGGTGCTTGGCTGTCGCCGATTTGACGGTAATGGCGTTCCTGCGCGCAGTAAGCTCGGTAACAATTTTATGCTTGGGGCCATGCGCGTGCTCTGCGGTGTCGATGTGAGTGATACGCAGACGGGCTTACGTGGCCTTCCGGCGTCGCTTATGCGCCGTATGCTCGCTGTGGTGCGAGACGGATATGAGTTCGAGACAGAGATGCTTGTGCTGGCGCGGCGTGCGGGTGGCATCTTCGAGGTTCCCATTACCACGGTCTACGAGGGTGACAACGAGGCATCACATTTCCGTCCCGTTGTTGATTCGCTTCGCGTGCTCGGTGTCTTATTCTCTGCGTTTGCGCGCTACACGCTCTCTTCGCTCTGCACATCGTTGTTGGATTGGGCACTGTTCTCTGCGCTCGTACTCCTATGGTCGCATGGTGTCGCGACCAGCGCAGCCATCGTGTGGGCAACCGTCGTTGCGCGGGTCGTCTCGGCATTTGTCAACTATATGCTGAATCGAAATATCGTCTTCAAAGCGGATAATTCCAGCTGTTCTCGGAGCCTTTGCCGCTATATTGCCCTGTGCGCAGCTTGTATGTTGGCGAGCGCAGCTCTCGTCCTCTTGATTTCCGTTGCACTGCCCATACCGGTCTTCATCATCAAACCGTTTGTTGATACGGCATTGTTCTTTGCTAACTACCGTATCCAGCAGTCATGGGTCTTTGAATAGGGGGATGATTCCGTGAACGTTCATGAGCTTAAGAAAGCCAAGAAAAGCGTGGTGGAAAAACAGGGGGCACGGAAGCGCGATGTGACGACCTTTATCGTCACTGCAGTCCTTATGGTCATCTATCTGCTATGGCGTCTGCTGTTCACCCTGCCGTTTGATCAGGGGATTCCCCAGATGGTTTTTGCGGTCTTGCTGCTCATCGCTGAGACAGTAACCGCGTTTACGACCTTCGAACTTTACTACCGCAAGGTTAAGGCCGACAGCGGACATCTCGTTATGCCGAAAATCTTGCCCGAAGACTATCCCGACGTTGACGTGGTAATCGCTACGCACAACGAGCCGACTGACGTGTTGTTCAAGACGGCGAACGCCTGTACCTACATGGACTATCCCGATCGTTCTCGGGTGCACGTCTATTTTGCTGACGATGGCTGCCGCAAAGAGGTCGCTTCCCTTGCGGCTGAACTTGGGATTGGTTATATCCCCTGCGAGGATAACAAGTATGCCAAATCGGGCAACCTCAACAACGCGTTAAGGCACACGACTTCACCGCTGATCGCGACGTTCGATGCCGACATGATTCCGCGTAGCAGCTTTCTCGTAGATACCGTGCCCTATTTCTTGCTGCCTCGCTATATTCAGGATGGCGCGACCGGCGCATGGCGTTATCGTTCCGAGGACGAACTCAATGAGGACCTTAAAGTCGGTCTGATTCAGACGCCGCAAAGCTTCTATAATCTCGATCTTTTTCAGTTCAATCTGTATGCCGAGGATAAGATTCCTAATGAGCAAGATTTCTTCTCACGCGAGGTAAACCAGATGCGCAACTCTTCCAACGCCTGCGCATACACCGGTAGCAATGCCGTGATATCGCGCGCCGGTATGGAGGAGATTGGCGGGTTTCCGTATCATACGATCACCGAAGATTTCGAGACGAGCTGTCGTCTGCAGATGGCGGGTTATATTACCTACGCCACTGATAAGGTCGAAGCTCACGGCCTCTCGACGACGGATGTGCGCTCGATGGTGCGCCAACGCATCCGCTGGGCGCGCGGTGTGATTCAGAGCATCCAAAACACGGGTGTCATCTTTTCTCACAAGATTTCTTTTTCCGCGCGCATTACCTATCTGTGCAGTTTTCTGTACTGGTGGTCATTCTTCAACCGCATCATCTTCATTCTTGCGCCCATTATGTTTGCCTTGTTTGACTTCCAAGTGGTTAACTGCACACTCTGGCAGTTGCTAATTTTTTGGCTGCCGAGCTATTTCTTTTATAGCAGGTCTATGAAATTGCTTTCGAGCAATGTTCGCAGTCAGAAATGGAGTCAAATCATCGACACCACGCTGGCGCCATCACTTATTATTCCCGTATTTCTTGAGACGCTCGGTATCCGCGAGACCAAGTTCAAAGTTACGCGTAAAGACAAGACGACCAATCGCAGCGGTAGCCTGTGGAACATGCTTCCACACCTGTTGCTCGTGGTGCTCTCGGTTGCAGCTATTATCAGATTTACATGGGGAAAGTATGGCATGGCGCTCGTGTACAGTTCTGTGATCATCTATTGGTTGTGCTACAACTTGATTGCCCTTTTGTATGCTATTGCCTTTTCGGGCGGTCGGTCCATGCCGCGCAAGAGTACTCGCATCTCCGTAGACGAACCTGCGGTGCTGACGGCGCTGCCGGTTGAGGATGAGTGGTCGAAGCTAGCCGAGGACACCGGCGAAGCCGTGGTCGAAGGTGGTGTTTCCCTCGATTGCAGCTCGGACGCAATGGATGGCGAGGGTCCTGTGGGTGTTTTCGCGGGGCGCGCCATCAACATGTCAGACGGTGGTGTACTCGTGCGCATCGATGATCCCTTTCCCGAGGAGCTACGCAGCTTTGCGGTGCGCTTGGGAGATGGTCGCTATTGCACATGCGTTTCTGGTAGGCTTGTGCGCCTCTTTCAATCCAAATGTGGCGATGATGAGTCGTGGTACGCGGCGCTTCGAATCGAGCACCGCTCGCTCGAGGAGCGTCGCATCTATGATCAGCTGCTGTACGATCGCGAAACGGGCATCGCCGAGGAGCTTGATAGCTGGAACACCACCTATGACGATATCGTGCGTATTGTCCGCATGAGGATAAGGGCGCTTCTTTCGCGTTACCGCGTATGGAGATCCCGCCGCCGCTCCAGGCGTGATAGCGATCGATGCGGCGATTCACGGGATGCGGAGCGGACCAGTCACGATTCTGCTCATGTCGAAGGAGACGCTGCATGCTGATTATTGCTGCCTTCGGCCGTGCGGCGCTGTTCCTGCTAGCGCTCTTCGGTCTGTGCTATTGGATCCATCGTTTGACCGAGACGGATGTGCATTTCGCTCCCGTGTGTGCCTTGTGTGTCATGGGGGTCGTCACGTATGCCGGTGGAATCGTGGGCGCGCTTGCCCCTGCCACCTGGGGGGTGGTTGTGGTGGGCGCCATCGCCGGTACAGCGGCAATGCCCTGTCTCCATGGTCGTGGTCTTGCTAGATTGCCCTTTGGTCTCCCTGACGCGTGTTTTCTCCTAGGTATGTTGATCTTTCTGTGGCCCCTGCTGTCGGCGCGTCTCGAGCATTACGATAACTTTACGCATTGGGCTATAGCGCTCAAGGTCATGCTGGAGACGGGGGCTTTCCCCACGGCGTCAAGTGGTCTCGTTGAGTTTTTCAACTATCCGCTCGGCACAACTTCACTGCTGTACTGCGCATGCACGTTTTTAGGCCATGCCGAGGGAACAATGCTCGTTGTTCAGGCAGCCTTTATCTTCTCGTGTTTTTATGCTGTTCTTGGTATTGTGCGCAATCGCCGTTCGTTTCTGCCATATGCGGTGTTAGGGGCTGGCTGCTCGCTCCTTACGTTTTTCAATGTAACGATTCGCATTAATAACCTTTTGGTTGATTTCGTGCTCCCGGTCCTCACGATGGCGTGCTGGGCAGTCGTGGATCGTTATAACGGTGATGTTCGCCGCGAGCTCAAGTTGCTCGTGCCGTTGATGGCGGAGCTCATAGTGGTGAAGTCGACGGGCGTCGTATTCGTTGCATTTGTGCTCGCTTACCATTTAGCGCGCGGACACGTTGCTCTCAGGAATCGCAGCTGGAACGCTCGCCTGCGCTGGTTTGGTGCAACTGCCGTCGCAGGTGTTTTGGGTTTTTCCACTTATCTGATGTGGAGTTGGCACATGGCCACGGCGCTCGCGGGCGTCAAGAATAAGTTCGATGTGGGCGATGCTGCTCACGCGGCGGTGGTCGGCGGTAAGAATACTGCCCAGATCGCGCAGGTCGTCTCGACGTTTTTTGCGACCTCCATCGATTTAACTACCAGGCCTGCGCTCGGTTTCCTGCTCGGCAACTTGGCTGTTGTCGCATTGCTAGCGGCTGCTCGGTGGCGCTTTGGGCATCAGTTGACACATGTGCGCCGCGCACTGGTTGCGCTTGATTTCATGACAATTGTTTACTATGTGGGTATTCTCGCCATGTACATTTTCTCGATGCCAATGGACGAGGCCTTGAGGCTTGCTGGATTCGATCGTTATGCTTGCAGCATCATTGCATTGTTTGTCGGCGGCCTGGCGATGGCAGTTACCGTTGAGCTTGAGGGGCAGATGAAATTTCGGTCCGATGGTTCCCCCTGCTATGCAACGCCGTTGCATAAGCGGCGATACCAACAGGTTGTAATGGGCTGCATCGCCTTGTCGCTTGGCCTTTTGACGAGTGAATACAACGGCATGCTATTCAATGCAAAGACATACGACTCTTCGCTTCCGGCGACGGTCCGAGATGTCGTCGGCGATCGCTGGCCGGCATCGGGCGAAGAAGACGGTACTCGTTATTTGCTGTTCGGTTCCGATCGCGATGGGCTTATGACTTCGTACTACTTCACGTATGTGGCTCGATATTATTTGTTTGCCCCGCATTCCGATGTCATATGCACGTTCTATGAGCCCAATATGGACAACCTTCTGTCGGGTTATGACAAGCTCATCGTAATTGAGTCCAATTCTGCGGAGATGGGTCTACTCAAAAAGCATTATGGCGTTACAGGCAAGGTCGGCGTCTATCGTATCGAGAAAAATGGCACTAGGGTAAACCTTATTGCTGAGTGAAGCAGTGGGATGAGCGCTGTGATTATGAATTTTCCCATTCCGGATAGGTTGTCTTGCACCAATGTGGTGGGGAGATGTGGCGTTTCCACAGATAAAACCGACCAAAATTAACCTGTCCCTTTTTGGTAGGTGGAGAATGGGGTAAAGTAAGTGATGGTTAACTAAAGGAGGCTTGCTATGGCACCTATCGATATTGTTGTACTGGCTGTTATCGGTATTGCGTTTGTCGCGGTATGCGTGCGCATCTACCGCAAGGGCACTTGCGCCGACTGCGCTCAGGGCGGCGTTTGCACCGGGCATTGCTCCAACAAAAAGACGTGCGCCGCACTTAAGGGCGTGGACAAAATCGCCGAAGACTTGGGTCGCGGTATCAAATAAGGTCCGGACATCCAAGCGCTCCGCGGGCATCCGTTCGCGGGGCGCTTTGTGCATTTGAGGGAGAGCACGGCGAGTCGAAGAGTATTTTTGGGGTATCGTTAACTGGACTATTAATTGGCAACTTATCTATAACGGAGTAACCGCATGAGCGCTCGCGTAACCATGAAGGACATAGCCGCCGAGCTTGGCGTTTCCATCAATACCGTGCACAAGGCTCTGACGGGAAAGGCCGGCGTGAGCGAATCCGTGCGCGCCAAGGTGAACGCTAAGGCCGAGGCCATGGGCTATCACCGCAACACAAGTGCCTCAAGCCTGCGCCGCAAGGATATCAATCTGGTGTTTTGCCTGCCCCGCGCATCGCGCGAGGGAGCGTACTTTTTCCGTTACCTGTGGGAAGGCTGCAATCGCTTTGAACAGGAGGTCATCGACCGGGGCATTACGGTTGAGCGCGTTGAATTTGGCGTGGGCGGCTACGCTGATGCACTCGAGCAAATCGACGAGCGTCTGCAGGTGGGTGAGAAGATTGATGGCTTGCTCGCCTATGCGCCGGGCGACGATCGTGCGACTGAGCTTTTGGGGCAGATCGCCGAGGCGGGCGTGACGATTGAGCTTGTCGACGGCGACCGTCCGCATTTGAATCGTTTGGGTGCGAGCTTGGCCGATTATTCGACGGCAGGCAGCCTTATGGCCGAGCAGGCGGCAAACCTGGTCCATGCTTCTGGGGCCGACGCCCGCGTGCTCCTTTTGACGGGCGACCCATATACCGATTCACACTATCTAACCGCCCGTGCCTTCCACAATTACCTGCGCGAACGAGATATTCCATGGCAGGTCGAGGACCTTGCCGGTGCCCATGCGCAAGTCAAACAGCTCAAGCATGAGCTCGAAAAGCGCTTGAGTGCGCCGGACGCCCCTGAGCTCATTTGTAGCGTTTTTGCCGTTGGTTCCGAAGTGGTTGCCGACGCGCTTGTCTCGACCGGCAAGGCCGGTCAGGTCATGGTGATCGGCAACGACCTGTTTCCCGAAAGTGCTCTGGCCTTGCGCCACGGTATCTTTACCAATATTGTCTATAAGGACCCGACGAGCCTGGCGTATCGCGGCGCTAAGACGCTGGGCGATTATCTGCTGTGGGGAAGGACCCCGACGGTGCCCGTCCAGAAGGGCGCCGTCGAGATGGTATTTGCCAGCAATGTCGACCACTACTGCGAACTTGCGGGTATTTAGCCGATTGAGCAGGTACCCCCTCTTGCGACGTGCATTTTTGGGAGTATTCAGCATTGGCATGCCCTGAATGAGGTGCAGAACGACTGTTTTAAGTGCCCCCGATGGCGTAATTTGCCATCGGGGGCACTTTTTATGCCGATCGGGCGCTATCTGCGTTCCAAATAGGACGCTGAGGATGGCGCACGGTGCGCTCCAATGCTGAATACTCCCAAAAATGTACGTCGGGACATGACCCACCTGAGCAAAAGCGCTCAAGTTCGGTGTTCGGGGACGCCAACCAGTCCGCAATACATGCAAGTCACATCCCCAGCAACCGTTGAACGGGCAAAATCTACCGTTCACCCCGTGGTGGTTAGGTGAACGTTCACCTTTTGAGGTGCAATGGATTAGTATAGTGAACGTTCACCTAAAGGATAACGAGCGCGCCGTGCGCCCGCCTTGCCAGCAAAGGGGCTGTTTGATGAAAAACTTTATGGACGATCAGGATTTCCTGCTGAGCACCAAGACCGGCGAGGAGCTGTTCCACAACTTTGCCGAGGGCATGCCCATCGTCGACTACCACTGTCACATTTCTCCCAAGGAGATTTGGGAGGACAAGCGTTTCGAGAACATCACCGAGGTTTGGCTGGGCGGCGACCACTACAAGTGGCGCCTGATGCGTGCCAACGGCGTCGACGAGCGCTTTATCACTGGCGACGCCCCTGCTCGCGAGAAGTTCCAAAAGTGGGCCGAGACCCTGGGTCGCTGCGTCGGCAACCCCGTCTTTGAGTGGAGCCACCTGGAGCTTAAGCGCTACTTTGGCTACGAGGGCGTCCTCAACGGCAAGACTGCCCAGGAGGTTTGGGACCTTGCCAACGCCAAGCTCGCCGAGGCCAGTTTCACCTGCCGCAACCTGATCAAGCAGTCCAACGTCCGCATGATCTGCACTACTGACGACCCCGCCGACAGCTTTGAGTGGCACAAAAAGATTGCAGCCGACGACAGCTTTGACGTTCAGGTCGTTCCCGCCATGCGCCCCGATGCCGCTTTGCGCATCGAGCGTGGCCAGGAGTTTGCCGACTACTGCAGGCACCTCTCCGAGGCTGCCGGCGTTGAGGTCAGCGACTTCGAGGGCATGAAGTCCGCCATTTCCAAGCGCTACGACGTTGCTCACGAGCTGGGCTGCCGCGCCTCCGACCACGCACTCGATTACGTCATGTACGTCCCGGCTACCGCCGACGAGATCGAGGCCATCTTTGCCAAGGGCCTGGCTGCTGAGCCGCTCACCGAGGAAGAAGTCCTCAAGTACAAGACTGCCTTTATGCAGTTCGTTGCCGGTGAGTATGTCCGTCTGGGCTGGGCCATGCAGCTGCACTTTGGCTGCAAGCGCGACAACAACCGCGCCATGTTCGCCAAGCTCGGTCCCGACACCGGCTACGACTGCATCTCCAACTACACGCCGTCCGACCAGCTCGCCGATTTCCTCAACTCCATCCAGGAGACCTGCGGCCTGCCCAAGACCATCCTGTACAGCCTGAACCCCATCGATAACACCATGATCGATACCGTCATGGGCTGCTTCCAGGAGGCTCCGACCGCCGGTAAGATCCAGAACGGCTCCGCCTGGTGGTTCAACGACAACGAGGTCGGCATGCGCGAGCAACTCACGGCTCTGGCTAACGAGGGCGTGCTGGGCAACTTTGTGGGCATGCTTACCGACTCCCGCTCTTTCCTGTCCTATCCGCGCCACGAGTACTTCCGTCGCGTGCTGTGCAGCGTGATCGGCGAGTGGGTCGAGCAGGGCAAGTACCCGGCCGACATGGAGCTGCTGGGCAGTATCGTGCGCGACATCAGCTACAACAACGCGGTCCGCTACTTTGGCTTTGACCTGGACACCGACGAGGCCTAAGCCCGCATCGAATCACATCGAACCCTGGGCGCCGTTGCCACACGCGGAGCCCCGTTTTGCTTGCACGCTAACAAACATCTAAGGAGACACATAGATGGAGAACATCAGCTACGATGCGCTCGAGAAGATCGGCTACAAGGGCTATTTGCTGCCCAAGGATGCTCCCGAGAAGGTTCTGCAGTTTGGCGAGGGCAATTTCCTGCGCGCCTTCGTCGACCGCTTCTTTGACATGGGCAACGAGGCCACCGGCTGGAACGGCAAGGTCGTCATGGTGCAGCCCATCAGCGGTGCCTTTGGCTTTGCCGACGGTATCAATGCCCAGGACGATCTGTACACCGTGCTGGTGCGCGGCAAGGAGAACGGCAACACGGTTGACGAGTCCCGCGTGATCAGCGCCTGCAGCCGCTGCCTTAACCCGTATCGTGAGGACGACTACCGTGCCATGATGGAGGTCGCTGTCTCCGACGACCTAGAGATCATCGTCTCCAACACCACCGAGGCCGGTATCGCCTATGACCCGTCCTGCAAGGCCGACGACATGCCACCCGCGAGCTTCCCCGCCAAGCTTGCCCAGGTGCTCCACACCCGCTGGGCTGCCGGTAAGCCGGGCGTCATCGTCCTCGCCTGCGAGCTCATCGATCACAACGGCGAGGAGTTGCTGCGCATCATGAACCAGTATGTGAGCGACTGGGGCTGGGAGGACGAGTTTGCGCAGTGGATGGCCAACGACTGCACCGTCTGCACCACGCTCGTCGACACCATCGTACCGGGCCGTATCCGCGACGCATCCGAGGCCGCCGCGGTGGCTGAGCGTCTGGGCTACGAGGATCCCTTCCTGGCCGTGCGCGAGCCCTTCCAGATGTGGGGCATCCAGGGCGACGAGTCGCTTGCCGAGAAGCTTCCCTTTGTGAAGGCTGGTCTTCCGGGTGTCTTTGTGACTCCCGACGTCACCCCGTACAAAAAGCGCAAGGTCCGCATCCTCAACGGTGCCCACACCGCCTTCGTTCCGGGTTCCTGGGTTGCCGGCTTTGATATCGTGCGCGACTGCATGCATGACGAGACCATTCGCGGCTTCATGAACACCATGCTCTACGACGAGGTCATTCCGACGCTTGCCGCCGACTTGGATGTCGAGGACTGCAAGGCCTTTGCCGCCGCCGTCGAAAACCGCTTCGACAACCCGTTTATTGATCATGCGCTGCTCTCCATCTGCCTCAACTCCACGGCTAAGTGGCGCGCTCGCGACCTGCCCACGCTCAAGGACTACGTTGCCGAGACCGGCAACCTGCCCAAGTGCCTGGCGACGAGCCTCGCTACGCTCATCTCCTTCTACACGCAGGAGCTCGTGTCCCGCGAGGGCGACGGCCTGCACCTGCGTCGCTCCGACGGCACCGAGTACACCGCTCAGGACGACGCCTTCGTGCTCGACTTCTACGCCGCCCATGCCGGCGCCGACGATGCCCAGCTGGTGCACGACGTGCTCACCAACGAGCAGATGTGGGGCGAGGACCTTACGCAGATCGCAGGTCTTGAGGAGTTTGTCGTCAGCGCGCTCGCTGTCGTGCGTGCCGAGGGCGCCAAGCAGGCCTTCGCCAACGCTCAGGCGTAAATTTCCGGCGCAGACGCGGGCGCGGGACGGCGTGCCCGCGTCTCGACTTCTGCTCAACCTGTAGGGTTAGGACCATTTGTAATGAATACTATCCAGATCAATCCGGCCGATAACGTGATCGTTGCGCTGTCGCCGCTTGCCAAGGGCACTGCCGTCGCGGTTCCCGGGGTGGGCGAGGTCGTGGCCGTGGAGGATATTCCGCAGGGCCATAAGATGGCGGTGCGCGCGATTGCCGCAGGGGAGGACGTCATCAAGTACGGCCTTCCTATCGGCCATGTGACGGGCGATGTCCAGCCCGGTCAGTGGCTCCACACGCACAATGTGAAGACCAACCTTTCGGGCGAGGTCGAGTACACCTACAACCCCACACATCCGGTCGTGGATCCCGTTGAGCCCGAGACCTTTATGGGGTTCCGCCGCGCCGACGGTCGTGCCGCGACGCGTAATGAGCTGTGGATCATCCCCACGGTCGGCTGTGTCAACGAAGTCGCCCGTGCCATGTGTGAGCAGGCCCAGGATCTGGTCGATGGCTCGCTGGAGGGTGTTTACTACTTCCCGCATCCCTTTGGCTGCTCGCAGACCGGCGCCGACCATGCCCAGACGCGTCGTCTGCTGGTGGCGCTCTCGCGTCATCCTAATGCGGCCGGCGTGCTATTCCTGTCGCTCGGTTGCGAGAACTGCACGCACCAGCAGGTGCTCGACGAGCTCGGTGACTTTGATCACGAGCGCGTCCGCTTCCTCACCTGCCAGGACGTTGCCGACGAGCAGGTCGAGGGCCACAAGATTCTGGCCGAGCTGGCAGACCTGGCAAAGCAGTCCAAGCGCGAGCCCATTCCAGCCTCCGAGCTGGTCATTGGTCTTAAGTGCGGCGGCTCTGACGGTCTTTCGGGCATTACCGCCAACCCCACGATCGGTCGCGTGAGCGATATGGTCGTCGCCCGCGGCGGCACGTCGGTGCTTACCGAGGTGCCCGAGATGTTTGGCGCGGAGAGCATCCTGCTCGACCGTTGCGAGAACGAGCAGGTCTTTAACGTCGCCTCCGACATGCTCAATGGCTTTAAGGACTACTTTATTAGCCACGGCGAGGTTGTCTACGAGAACCCGAGCCCCGGCAACAAGGACGGCGGTATTACCACGCTCGAGGACAAGAGCTGCGGCTGCGTGCAAAAAGGCGGGTCTGCCCCCATCGTCGACGTGCTGCCGTATGCCGGCCAGGCAAATAAACACGGCCTGAACATGCTGTGCGGTCCGGGCAACGACATGGTATCCACCACGGCGTTGACGGCTGCCGGCTGCCACGTGATTCTGTTCTCGACCGGCCGCGGCACACCGTTTGGCGCGCCGGCGCCTACGCTCAAGGTGTTCACCAATCAGCGTCTGTGCGACCACAAGGCCAACTGGATGGACTTTAACGCTGGCGTGATTGCCACGGGTGAGCGCACGCTCGACGAGGCTGCCCACGATCTGTACCAGCTGGTGCTGGAGACGGCGAGCGGTAAGCTCACGAGTGCCGAGCGCCGTGGCTGTCACGAGATCAGTATCTGGAAGGACGGCGTCTGCTTGTAGCGGCAAGTGCGCCCAAGCATAGCGAGATGTCATCGGCCCCATCGGGAGTGTTCCCGGCGGGGCTTTTTCGTTTCGTGGTTAAGTGAATATGTTAGAAAATCTGATAAACGTTCACCTATCTCATGGCTGTCCAGCATGGCACCATTACCAGCAGAAAATAGGTGCGAGGATCTCGATTGTGTCCGTTCAGCGGTAAAAATCGACCGTTCGGGGATAATATGCAAGTGAACGTTCACCTTTCGTAAGGAATCGCGCATAATCTAACTAAACGTTCACCCTGAACGCTGGGCAGACAGATGTCAGTGTGGACTCAAATGTCTTGTTACAAGACAATCGAGAAAAGAGAGGGAGCTCGATGACTAATAAGATCGGAAAAAAGCGTAAGATCACATTCTGGACGCGCTTGGGTTTTGGTATGGGCGGTATGCTCAATTCCGGTGCCCTGACCTTTACGCACAGCTACATGGTGCTGTTCCTGTCCACGGAGTGTGGCCTGTCCGCAGGCGAGGCTGCACTGATCAGCTCGTTTGCCATCTATGTCAACGCCATTCTTTGCCCGCTGATGGGCTTTGTGGCCGATAACTTCTATGCCACCAAGATTGGCCGCATCTTTGGTCGTCGTCGTTTCTGGATCTTGCTGGCCATCCCGATGATGATCGCCGAGCCGCTCATCTTCGTGGCTACGCCGTTTGGCTTCCCGTACTACTTTGTGCTGTACCTGATCTACAACGTCGCGTACACGTTCTGCACCGCCAACCTGTCGCCGCTTACCATCGAGATGACCGACGACTTTAAGGAGCGTACGTACCTCACCGGCTACAAACATCTTTTTGGTAACGCCGCCGGCTTCCTGATGGCTGCACTTGTGGGCTTCGGCTTTGGCACCTTCGGCGAGACCAACCCGTTCAGCTACTTCATCATCGCTACGGTCAACGCTTCGGTCATGGCAATCTCGCTGCTCTGCGTGTACCTGTCCACGTGGGAGCACACCCCCGAGGAGGTCGCTCAGGAGAAGATCGAGAGCGTCGGCGAGGGCATCAAGAAGTTCTTTGTGGACGTTATCTCCACCTTCCGCAACAAGTCCTTCCGCAAGGTCCTGTATGCACAGGTCTCCACGAAGCTCGCTGCTGCCTGCTGGTCTGCCTGCCTGTCCTTCTTCATCGTCTACTGCCTGCAGATTCCTAAGTCCTACGAGTCCGTGATGGAGATGCCTGGCAAGGTCGTCGCTATCGTCTGCACCGCCATCTGGGTCGCTCTCATGGCCAAGAAGGGCTTCCACAAGTCTTGGTACCTGGCCAACGTCGGTTGCGCTGCGTGCATCATCGCCTACAACTACTTCGCCTTTGGTCAGATCAATGGCACCTCCACGGTCGCCATCGCCATGATCGCCTACCCCATCATCTTCGCCATCTGGAAGTTCTTCTACGTCGGCTTCCAGTACCTGCCCGATGTTCTGCTCAACTACATCCCCGATGTCGATGAGCTCATCACCCTGCGTCGTCGCGAGGGCATCTACAGCTCCGCGCAGCAGCTCTGCCAGCAGATCGCCCAGGCTATTGCCGTCAACGTGTGGGCTATTGTCCTTGCTGCCTCCGGCTTCATTCAGACCGCCGGCAATAGCGACGCCGTGACCCAGCCCGCTACCGTGCCTCTGTATATCTGCGGCTACATGATCATCGGCTGCGCCGGCTTCTTCCTGCTTGCGGCCGTCCTTGCCCGCGGCATCAAGATCGACAAGGAGCAGTGCGACGTCCTTTGCGACGAGATTCACCGAGTCAAGGAGGGTGGCAAGATGGCCGACGTCAAGCCCGAGGTCAAGGCGCTTTGCGAGGAGCTCTCCGGCTTTAAGTACGAGGACTGCTTTGCCCACAACAACGTTGGCTTCCAGGACGGTAGCGTAACTCCCGCCGAGTAAGGCCGACATATCGTCCAAATCACAGGGCCGTGCCACCGGAATTCCGCCGGCAGGCACGGCCCTTTTTCAACAGCGTACAATTTGCCTTTAGAGCATCTTTTTGAGGGAGAAACCCATGGAGACGAACGTTATCTGGCGCAACGCGCGCGCGGCGGTTATCGAGCTTGACGACGGCGGTTACTTTACCTGCGCCGATACGTGGGAGATCTTTGTCAACGACGAGCCCGCCGGTACCACGAATACGGTCGAGACCTATGTCGACGGTCTGACCCCCGGCAAGCGCAACCTGGTCCGTTTTGTCTGTGGCGAGCGTGAGCTGAGCGTAGGTGTCACCACGCCGGCTGAGCCCTTTACCATCAACGTTCGCGACTGTGGCGCCAAGGGCGATGCCGAGCATGATGACACCACCAACATCCAGGCTGCTATCATGGCCTGCCCCAAGGGTGGCCGCGTGCTGATCCCCGCCGGTAGTTATCGCATCAAGTCTCTCTTCCTTAAGAGCAATATCAACATCGAGCTCGCCGAGGGAGCGGTGCTGCTGGCCCGCCACGATCGTGCCGCGCTTTCCTACATTCCGGGAACGGTCACGGGCAACGAGGGCGCCGGTTATGCCGGCACCGATATGCTGCCCCTGGGCCGCTGGGAGGGCGAGAGTTTCTCGATCTACTGCTCTACCTTTACGGGTCTGAGCGTGCACGACGTGTGCATCTATGGTCGTGGTGCCATCGACGGTCAGACCGATTTTGCCGAGGACAACTGGTGGAACAAGGACTTTAAGAACATCTTTCGCCCGGAGGAGGGCCGCGAGGTCGCCCGCCCGCGCATGATCTTCCTATCCGAGTGTGAGAACGTGAGCATGGCCGGCTTCACCGTCCGCAACAGCCCGGCGTGGAACATCCACCCCATCCTGTGCGAGCACGTCGATGCGCTCTGCCTGTCCATCGAGGGTCCCAAGAACTCCCACAACACCGACGGTTTCGATCCCGAGAGCTGCGGTTTTGTTCGCATCCTTGGTTGTCAGTTCTCAGTGGGTGACGACTGCATCGCCATCAAGAGCGGCAAGCTGGGCATTGAGCCCGAGCTTCGTCCCGCCACGCACGACGTGCTGATCTCTCACTGCTACATGCACGACGGCCATGGTGCCGTGGTGCTGGGATCCGAGGCTGCCGGCGGCATCAAGGACCTTACCGTGAGCAAGTGCCTCTTTGAACGCAGCGACCGCGGCCTGCGCGTCAAGACCCGCCGCGGGCGCGGCAAGGACGCCGTCAACGAGGGCATTACCTTTGAGCACATTCGCATGGACGAGGTGCTCACGCCCTTCGTGGTCAACTCGTTCTACTTCTGCGACAAGGATGGCAAGACCGATTACGTGCAGTCTCGCGAGGCGCTGCCCGTCGACGACCGCACGCCCGGCTTTGGTGCCACGACGTTTTGTGATATCGAGGCTACTAACTGCCACGCGGCTGCTGCTTACATCACGGGCCTGCCCGAGAGCAAAGTGACGCGCCTGACGTTCCAGGATGTCCACGTGACCTTCGCGCCGGATGCCGAGCCCTTTGTCCCGGCCATGGCCTGCGGCGTTGAGCCCATGGTGCGCCAGGGCATCATCGCGCAAAACGTCAAGGTACTCGACCTGCAAAATGTGGTGATCGAGGGCCAGGACGGCGAGGAACTGCAGCTCCAGAACGTCGACAAGGTCGTCCGTTCCTAACTCGGGGTGATGACCAGGGCTGCATTGTCGGATAAATCGGCAATGCAGCCCTTATGCGATACGGCCGTGTGCGCTGCGCTACGCATCATGGTGAAAGGGAATACATGCTCAATAAAACGATTCCTGTCGGGGTCGATGGCTCGTCTGCCACGATTACGTCTTATGTTTTTGCCCCGACCGAAGATGCTTATGCTTTAAAACCGCTGCCTGCAGTTGTGGTCGTGCCAGGAGGCGGCTACGATCACGTTTCGCCGCGCGAAGGCGAGCCGGTAGCGCTCCGTTTGTTGGCGATGGGCTACCAAGCGTTTGTACTGAACTATTCGGTTGCTCCGGCTGTCTATCCGCTGGCATTGCAAGAACTCGCGCGGGCGGTCGATACCGTCCGAAGCCATGCGGCAGAGTACTGTGTCGATCCTGATCGGATTACGGTCATGGGTTTTTCGGCCGGTGGGCATCTAGTTGGCTTGCTCGGGGCGCTTTGGGACCAACCCTGGCTTGCAGAGTCGATTTCGGCATCGCCTGAGTCGATTCGGCCTGACACACTTTGCTTGGGCTATCCGGTCGTAAGCTCGGGGGCCTATGCTCATCGTGGTTCGTTTGAACACCTAACGGGTGCCGATGGCGCTTTGGCTCAAAAGTTGTCGATCGAGAATATGGTGGGCGATGGCTTCCCCCGTACGTTCTTGTGGCATACCGCCGAGGATGCATCGGTACCAGTTCAAAATAGCCTCCTTCTTGCGCAGGCTCTTGCCGACCACGGGATTGGCTTTAGCCTACATGTCTTTCCGCATGGAAAGCATGGGGCATCGCTCGCCACGGCCCAAACGGCATTTAAGGGCTGCGCCGAGCATATTCAGCCACAGGTTCAGGGCTGGCCTGAACAGTTCGTTGCATGGGAGCGTGATGGACGATGAGCGAAAGTATCTATACGCTGCGCGTTTCGAGGGCTGCGGCAGGAGCGTATCCAACGATTTCCGATGCCTTGGCGGCAGCCGATCAGCTCTATCCGGATGCCGAGCAACCGGTGATGATTCGCGTCGATCCGGGCGAGTATTGCGAGCGGGTCGAGATTCATCGCTCGCATGTGACGATTGAGGGAGAGACGGCCGACAGCGTGCGTATCGTGGGCAGCCTGGGTGCCAAGATGCCTTCGGAGGACGGCTCGGGCGTCGACGGCACGCTCGGCACGTTTAGGACCTATACCGTTTTGGTCGATGCCGACGACGTACGGCTCGAGAACCTCACGATCGAAAACGATGCGGGCGATGGGCGCGAGGTCGGTCAAGCGATTGCCCTGTACGCCGATGGCGACCGTCTGGTTGTCGATGCCTGCTGCATTAAGGGACACCAAGACACGCTGTTTTTGGGTCCGCTGCCGCCGCATGAGGCCAAACCGGGCGGGTTTATAGGACCCAAACAGTATGCGCCGCGCCGGGTGGGGCGCCAGTATTTTCGACGTTGCCGGATCGAGGGCGATGTCGACTTTATCTTTGGCGGCGCGCGTGCCTACTTTGAGGGGTGCGAGATTCGCTCGCTCAACCGCGATATGGACGTGAACGGCTACGTGACGGCGGCGTCGACGCCCGAAGGCGAGCCGCACGGCTTTGTGTTTCACGGCTGTTCGTTTACAGCTCCGGATGGCGTGGCGCCGGATTCGGTCTACCTGGGTCGTCCTTGGCGCGAATGGGCGCAAACTGTGCTGATCGATTGCTGGTTGGGGCGACATATCAAGCGCGAAGGCTGGTGGGATTGGAATAAGCCGGCGGCACACAACTGCGTGCAGTATGCTGGCGCGATTCTGCATGGGCCGGCGGGTGATACTACCGGCTGGGTGCCGTGGGCGAATGAACTCGATGTGATGGCTGCCGCCGGGTACGCTCGCGAGCAGGTGCTTGCCGGTGGGGATGGCTGGGATCCCGAGGGCGGCGACGGTGATGCGGTTGAGACGGCTGAACTGTCTGCCAACGGCCGCACCGTGCACATCGAGACGTACTGCGAAGACGAACCTGCGCTGCGTGCCCGGCTGAAGTGCGAGGGGCGTTCGGCTGCTTTTACGGGCAAGACTCCTGCAGATTTTGAGGCATGGAAGATTGCGACCAGGACTCGTCTGTACGATGTTTTGGGCCTTTCGCTTATGGACCGCGTCCCGATTGAGATTCGTGAGCTCAGCCGCGTGCGGGTTGCCGGCGGCATTGTGCGTACTCATGCGATGCTGCAGGTTGAGCACGATGTGTGGATGCCGTTTTACCTGTTGGAGCCGTCTCATCCGAAGCTTGATGGACGGGGGCTTAAGCGTTGCTATATCTGCCCGCATGGCCATCAGGGAGCAGGCGCCGCAAGTGTTGCGGGCGTGACGGGCGTGCCGGCGGTCGATGATGCTGTGCGTAAGTTCAATTACGACTACGGTCTGCGTTTGGCGCGTATGGGTTACGTGACCGTCTGCCCCGACGCACGCGGTTGGGGATACCGTCGTGACTGGAAGGGTCAGGGCGATGACGAGAACAGCTTTCTGCGCGGCACGTGCCTAAACCAGGCGCGCATGGCCGAGCCGCTGGGACTTACCGTTGCGGGCCTCAACGCCTGGGATAACATGCGTCTGATCGATTACTTGGAGGCGCGCGGCGACATTGCCATGGATGACCTGGGTTGCTTTGGTTTTTCGGGTGGCGGCTACATGACGTTGTACCTGGCCGCACTCGACCCGCGTGTGCGCAAGGCGTTTGTCTCGGGCTATCTGTACGGTGTCGACGATTCGCTGCTGCATCTCAATGGCAATTGCAGCTGCAACTACACACCCGGACTTTGGCGCTTACTCGACATGGGCGATATTGCCTCGCTCATCGCGCCGCATCCGCTGCTGGTGCAAAGCTGCGAAGAGGATCATCTGAACGGTTCGCGCGGGCTGAAAAATGTTGACGAGCAGCTCGAGATCGTGCGCGATGCCTACAAGTTGCTGGGTCGCAGAGATGGCCTGCGGCACGAGGTATGTCCGGGTGAACACCATCTGGGCGTGACACATCTTGCCGAGGATATCGAATGGCTCGATTCGCACGTTGCGGAATGCGCCCGTGCATAGCCCCTCGGCATGCTGCGAATAAACGGTACGTTCCTGTATGACCGCCGATGGGCGGATGAGGAGAAGATTATGGAAACGAAGAGTTTGAGTGAATCGACCATTTGCTGCTTTGGCGATTCGACCACATGGGGCGATAACGGATGCGGCGCAGGCGGCAACGACATCTCTTGGACTTCGCATCTGGGCGCGTTGCTGGGAGGCGCGGTCGTCGAGAACTTTGGCATCAAGGGTTCGCGTATCGCCATCAAGGCCGACCGTACCGATTCGTTTGTCGAGCGCCTTGACGGTATCGACGATGCGGCCGATATCTACATCGTCTTTGGCGGCGTCAACGACTTTAGCCGCAACGTGCCGCTTGGAGAGCTCGGCAGCACGGACGTGCATGAGTTCTATGGTGCACTCGATTACCTGATCCGTACCATCACGGCGCGCTCGCCTCGGGCAAAGCTCGTGTTTATGACGCCGTGCAAGACGAGTGGTAAGCACGAGAAGGATATCCCGGCAAGCGATGAGGCGAACCATTTGGGTCTGACGCAAGACGCCTACGTGCGAGCGATGCTGGAGGTCTGTGACCGTTACTCCGTTCCGGTGATTGACCTGTATGCGCAAAGCGGCATCAGCCCGTTTTTGCCGGAGCACCGCGAGCTCTATATGCCGGACGGTCTGCATTACAGTCCTGCCGGCTATGAGCGCCTGGCGCATCGCATCGACGCGGGTCTCACCGCCGTTTGCCGCTAAAAGTCTGCCGTTTGCGGGGAATATAGGGTTAACGTTCACCCTATATTCCCCGTTCGCGTTACACTAGGGGTAACGTTCACCTATCGTTTATGTCAGAGGGGACAGCAATGGGTTGCAATCAAATCCTGGACCGTTATATCGAGCAGTTGATCGAAACCTCTACGCCGCAGGCGCCGGCTTGGAATATCGAAAAGATTCGCGCCGGCAAGGAGAACACCTGGAACTATATCGACGGCTGCATGATCAAGGCGCTCATCGAGCTGTACGAGATCACGGGTGAGCAGCGCTACCTGACCTTTGCCGATGACTACATCGATTTCTTTGTCCAGGACGACGGTACCATCAAGCATTACAACCCGCAGGAGTACAACCTCGATAACGTCAATGCGGGCAAGACCCTCTACAAGCTCTATGACCTGGTGGGCAAGCCCAAGTACCGTGCCGCCATGGATACCATCTACCGCCAGCTCGAGACCCAGCCGCGCACCAAAGAAGGCGTGTTTTGGCACAAGGCCGTCTATCCCAACCAGATCTGGCTCGATGGCATGTATATGGCCCAGCCGTTCTACATGCAGTACGAGCTGAGCTTCCACAACCGTCGTGCCTGCTCGGACAGCTTCCATATGTTCCAGGTCGTGCATGACCTGATGCGCAACCCCCTCAACGGTCTGTACTATCACGCTTACGACGCGAGCCGCAAACAGTTCTGGTGCGACCCGGTCACCGGCCTTTCGGCTAACTTCTGGCTGCGCGCCGAGGGCTGGTTTGCCATGGCACTCATCGATACCTGGGAGCTCATGCCGCCTTCGATGTCAGCCGAGAAGGACGAGATTCGCAAGATGTTCCACGACCTGATCGACGCAATGCTGCCGTATCAGGACGAGAAGACCGGCATGTGGCATCAGGTCATCAACCTGCCCAATATCGCCCCCAACTACCTGGAGGAGTCTGGTAGCGCGATTTTTGCCAATGCCATCATGAAGGGCGTGCGTCTAGGCGTGCTGGGCGAGCGTTACTACCAGTACGGCCGTCGCGCCTTCGACGGCATCTGCGAGACCTGCCTGTCCGAGCATGATGGCCAGCTGGCGCTCGACAACATCTGCCTGGTCGCGGGCTTGGGCAACACCGCGCACCGCGAGGGCACGTTTGATTACTACATGAGCGAGCCCGTGGTCAAAAATGATGCAAAGGGTGTGGCGCCGCTGGTGCTTGCCTATATCGAGACCATGCATCACGACAAGCTGGCCGGTAAGCGCGATCCGCTCGCCCCCTCGGGCGTGTGCTCCATCGAGGACCCGTTTGGCGGATACACCCCGGGCATCAACGCTCATAAGGGATGTGAATAACGTGGGGGCTATTACTCCGGGTGTGCGTTTGCACGACCTTCCGCAGGGGACCGTCGAGGAACGCATCCGCATGGCGGGAGAGCTGGGCTTTTCGTGCATTCAGCTGCCGAGCAAGGTGCTCTACGCATCGATGGGGATCGATCGAGGCGGCCTGACCCGCGAGCTTGCCGACCATTTGCGTGCGGTGCTCGACGAGGCGGGCGTTTCGGTCGCCGTGCTCGGCTGCTATAAGAATTTGGCGACGCCCGATCGCCAACAGCTCATGGATAACATTGCCGAGTACGAGGCATGCCTGAACTTTGCCCAGATGCTCGGCGGATGCCCGGTTGGCACCGAGACCGGTCGCCCCAATGCGCAGAACCGCGTTGCTGACGACCGCATGACCGATGGGGCACTCGAAGCGTTTACAGACGGGCTTGCACGCGTTTGCGATCGGGCCGAGGCCGTGGGCGGGCAAATACTGATCGAGCCCGGTTGGAACGAGACGGTTAATACGCCGGATCGCTGCCGTGAGGTGCTGGAGCGCGTCTCGAGCCCGTCGCTCGGCGTGATCTACGACCCAGTGTCGCTGCTGCACCCCAGCGTTGTTGACGAAGCGCAGGAAATCACAGCGCGCATGCTCTACTTATGCGGCAGTAAGATCCGCGTGCTGCACGCCAAGGATTTTGAGGTCGTCGACAACGAGGACAAAGCCGGTTGGTGCGACGGTACGGGCTCACGCCTGGTGTGCCACGGCGTGGGCGAGACGGGTCGCTATGACTTTGAGCCCGTGGTGGCCTGGGCTGCCGCCGCCTGCCCTGGGATTCCCTGCGTGGTCGAGAACAGCGTGCCGGCGACGGCGGCTGACTGCCTGGCGACACTCGAGCACATGTCCGCTCGCTGCGGGGCTTCGCATCGCGAGTTATAGCATTGGCTTTTGCCGTGTCGGCAGATTGAGATTACCTGTATGGGACGGCGGTGAAGGGTCTTTATCGTCGCCCCATTGGATTGCATTAAAAAGGGGAGTTGCGTGGCTATCCACATTGTCGAAGAGGCGAATCGTTGCCTAGGTTGTAAAAGGGCGTTCTGTCAGATTAAGGGCTGCCCGGTTCAGACGCCTATTCCGCGGGTCATCGACCTGTTCAAACAGCGTCGTCTAGAAGAGGCGGGCGAGCTGCTGTTCCAGAACAATCCCATGAGCGCGGTCTGCTCCATGGTGTGCAACCATTCGGGCCAGTGCGAGGGTGCTTGCATCCAGGGCCGCAAGGGCACACCCGTACATTTCTCGAGCATCGAGAACTATATCTCGACAGCGTATTTGGATCGTAAGGAGTGGACGCCCGCGCGGTCGTGCGGCAAACAGGTTGCTGTGGTCGGTTCCGGTCCTGCCGGTATTACCGTGGCCATTAAGATGGCCCAGCTGGGCTGTGCCGTCACGGTATTTGAGCAGCGCCCCGAGATCGGCGGTGTGCTGGAGTACGGTATCCCCGAGTTCCGCCTGCCCCGTGCGCTCGTGCAAAAGTATCGTCACGTGATGTGCTCGCTCGGCGTGCGCGTTCGTCCGTCGACTACCATCGGCGGTGCGCTCCACATCGACGACCTGCTGCGCGACGGCTACGATGCGGTCTTTGTTGGCACCGGTACCTGGCGAGCTCGCAAACTGGGTATTCCCGGCGAGTCGCGCGGCAACGTGCTGTTTGGTATCGATTACCTGGTCGATCCTTCGAGCGTGGCGATCGGACAGAATGTGGCGGTCATCGGTGCCGGTAACGTGGCCATGGATGTGGCCCGCACGGCGCTGCGCTCGGGTGCTCGTAAGGTCACCGTGTATGCTCGATCGCGCCATATCTCGGCCATCGATGACGAGGTGGAGCTGACCGAGCTTGACGGTGCCGAGATTGTGTGCGGCAAGGCGATCTGCGCCATCGACGATAACGGTCCGGTG
This sequence comes from Collinsella sp. CLA-JM-H32, assembly GCF_040098165.1. Classification (NCBI taxonomy): domain Bacteria; kingdom Bacillati; phylum Actinomycetota; class Coriobacteriia; order Coriobacteriales; family Coriobacteriaceae; genus Collinsella; species Collinsella sp. CLA-JM-H32. Next base: position 132,214 of record NZ_JBBNMZ010000002.1, on the reverse strand, counting down.
TTCGAGACGGCTATCTTTGACGAGGACAACAACGTGGTGGGCTACGAGGAAGAGCTCGACCATGCGTCTGCCGACACAGTTGTGATTGCGGCTTCGCAGGTGCCCAAGGACAAGCTTGTGCTTACGACGGGCGGTCTGGAGACCGACCATCGCGGCCTTCTTTCGGTCGATGAATGCGGTATGACCACCGTGCCTGGCGTCTTTGCCGCCGGCGACGTGGTTAACGGCCCGCTCACCGTGGTTCATGCCGTGGCAGGCGCCAAGCTTGCCGTCGAAGGCATCACCAGCTACCTGGGTCTCTAACCCATCCCACCCATCAGTTGCGGTGAAATACGGACTGTTTTGGCTGTCAAAAGCCTTATCTACTCCGTATTCCACCGCAACTTTTTGGGGGTTGAGCAGAGACTGGGGGAGCGCGTGCGGTCGGGTGCTGCACGGTTGCTGGTACGATAGGTACGTCAGCAACTGCCGCCGAGCGGCTCAAATGAAAGGAACCCTGTATGGAGTCCTCTGCCTATCCAATGCTCTTTAGCCCGATCAAGGTCGGTACGACCGAGGTCAAGAACCGCGTCTTTATGCCGCCGGTGTCCACCAACCTGGCCGATCATGGCTATGTGACCGACGACTTGGTCGATCATTACCGTGCCCGCGCCAAGGGCGGCGTGGGCCTCATCATCACCGAGGTCGTGACGGTCGAGCCTACCTATACCTATCTGCCGGGTGACATGTGCTGCTACGACGACACGTTTATCCCTGGCTGGGAAAAGCTCGCCGCGGCCGTCCACGAGTATGGCTGCAAGATCATGCCGCAGCTCTTCCACCCCGCCTACATGGCCTTTAACATTCCGGGTACGCCGCGCCTGATCGCTCCGTCCTTTGTGGGCCCGTCCTATGCCCGCGAGGCGCCGCGCCCCATTACGGTCGATGAGATTCACGAGCTCACGCATCAGTTTGGCGACGCTGCCGTGCGTATGCAGAAGGCCGGTGTCGATGGCGTCGAGGTCCATGCGGCGCACGCCCACGGCATGCTCGGCGGTTTCTTGACCCCGCTCTATAACAAGCGTACCGATGAGTACGGCGGCTCGCTCGACGCCCGCATGCGCTTTTTGCTCGAGGTCATCGCCGAGATTCGCGAGCGCTGCGGCAAGGACTTTATCATCGACGTCCGCATCTCGGGCGATGAGTACACCGATGGCGGCCTGACCCTCAACGACATGATCTATGTCTCGCGTCGCTTGGAGAAGGCCGGCGTCGACATGATTCACGTGTCGGGCGGTACCACCATCAAGCGCGGTTCCGCAATTCCCGCCGCCGGTACTCAGCAGGCCTCGCATGCCGCCTGCTCGCGCGAGATTAAGAAGCACGTGAACATTCCCGTCGCCACGGTCGGCCGTATCAACGAGGCCTGGATCGCCGAGGAGCTGATCGAGGACGGCGCTGCCGATATCTGCATGATGGGCCGCGCCAATCTGTGTGATGCCGAGTTCTGCAACAAGGCCGCTGCCGGCAACGCCGACGATATTCGCCCCTGCATTGGCTGCCTGCGCTGCCTGAACGGCATTATGTTTGGCAAACGCATCTCCTGCACCGTTAATCCGGACGTGGAGCGCGACGAGGCTGGCTACGAGCCTGCCGCCGAGGCCAAGAACGTGCTCGTTGTGGGCGCTGGTCCTGCGGGCATGGAGGCGGCGTTCATTGCCGCCAAGCGCGGCCACAACGTGGTGCTCGTGGACAAGCAGGACGAACCGGGCGGCGAGATGCGTATCGCAGCCGTTCCGCCGGCAAAGCAGGAACTCACCCGTGTGATCAAGTATCAGTATCGCCGTCTTGCTGAGGCGGGCGTGAAGTGCGTATTTGGCACCGAGCTTACTGCCGAGGACATTCAGCGCGACTACGCCGGCTACGAGGTCGTCCTGGCCTATGGCGCCGAGCCCATCGCTCCGGCCTTCATGCAGGGCTTTAAGCAGGTTATGACGGCCGACGACCTGCTGGGTGGCAAGGCTTTCCCGGGTAAGAAGATCGTCATCGTGGGCGGCGGCACCGTTGGCTGCGAGACGGCCGATTACCTGGCCCCGTTGGTCAACGACCTGTCGCCGGCCAACCGCGATGTCACCGTCATCGAGATGACCAAGACGCTCGCCGCCAACGAGGGCGGTGCCGGTCGCGCGGTGCTCATCACGCGCATGCTCTCCAAGGGCGTCCACGTGCTGACCGAGGCCAAGGTGACCGAGATCACAGAGGACACCATCAGTTACGAAAAGGACGGCGAGGTCCACACCATCACCGGTGCCGATACGCTGGTGCTTGCCATGGGCTATCGTCCCAATACCAAGTTGGCCGACGACCTTGCCGCTGCCGGCGTTGCTGTCCACGTGCTGGGCGATGCCCAGAAGTGTGGCAACATCCGCGATGCCATCGGCGATGGTTACAAGGTTGCCTGCGAGCTCTAGTCGGCCCCTTGGTGTATGGGGGACCTATCCCCGCGGCGCCAGTCGGTAGATAGCAAAAAGCGGCGGTCGTTCCATACGTGGGACGACCGCCGCTTGCGTTAGCTGCAATGAGTCGTGCGATTAGAGGCCCAGGATCTCCTTGACCTTGGCGATGATGGTCTCATCGGTGGCGTTGGCAAAGAAGTACTCCTGGAAGTGCTCGCCAGCCAGGGCGCCGCGGACCAGGTCCTGATCGATCTCGCCCAGGACGTCGACGAGCGGGCGCATGGTCACAGCGCGCACGCCGTCGAGGATTTTCTTGTTACGCTGCTCGGGCTCAACGCGCTCGGCAGGATAGCCGTTGCCCGAACCAAAGCCAAAGAGCTTCTCGAAGGTGTACTCAAGATTGAGCTCCTGGCCCCAGCCATTCTTGAGGGCGAAGGGCATGGCGACGGCGTTGCCATCGTTGACCTGGGCAAAAGTGTAGGCGTCGAGCGGGTCGGCAACATGGCCGCACAGCACGCCGGGGAAGGAGTTGCAGGCGAGCATGGCGCCCTCGCCGGTGCCGCAGCCGGTCACGACGTAGTCGGCAGCGCCGGAGTTCAGCAGCACGGCGGCAAGGATGCCGTTCTGCACGTAGGTGAGGGGCTTGGAGTCGGCGTCGGCATACATGCCATAATTAAAGACGGTGTGGCCCATGGGCTCGACAACCTTCTTAAGGGCAGCCTCGATCATGGGGTTCTTGGAGTTCTGAGAGTTCTCATTGATCAGAGCGATCTTCATTGCGAATTACCTTTCTATTTCTAACTTGCGGTGAAATGCGGACTGTTTTGCCTGATAGAAGCCAAAACCAATCCTTATCTCACCGCAACTCAAATGAAAAACGAGTGGATGAAACCTGATGTGGGCAGTTGCGGCGACGCTTATTGAGGCTGTTTTCCAATGTATGCGAGGATGCCGCCGTCGACATAGAGGATGTGGCCGTTGACGAAGTTCGATGCATCGGAAGCCAAGAACACGGCGGGGCCCTTCAGATCCTCGGGCGTGCCCCAGCGGGCTGCCGGCGTCTTAGCAATGATGAACTGGTCAAACGGATGGCGGCTGCCGTCGGGCTGCGTCTCGCGCAGCGGCGCGGTCTGCGGCGTGGCGATGTAGCCGGGTCCAATGCCGTTGCACTGGATATTGGCCTCGCCAAACTCCGAGCAGATGTTCTTGGTGAGCATCTTGAGTCCGCCCTTGGCGGCGGCATAGCCGGCGATGGTCTCGCGGCCCAGCTCGCTCATCATCGAGCAGATGTTGATGATCTTGCCGTGGCCCTTGGCGATCATGCCGGGCAGGCAGGCCTTGGACACGATAAACGGTGCGTTGAGGTCAATATCGACGACGCGGCGGAAGTCCTCGGCGCTCATGTCGAGCATCGGGGTGCGCTGGATGACGCCGGCGTTGTTGACCAGGATGTCGGGCGTGGTGCCAAAGTCGGTCTCGATCTTGGCGATGAGCTCGGCGACGACGGCCTCGTCGGTGACGTCTGCCACGTAACCATGAGCCTCAAAGCCCAGCTCGCGGTAGTGCTTCTCGGCCTCGGCTACCTTGTCGGCGTGACGTGCGTTAAAGGCGATCTTGGCGCCGACCTCTCCGAGCGCCTCGGCGATGGCCATGCCAATGCCATAGGTGGCGCCGGTTACGAGCGCGACCTTGCCATCCAGGCGGAAGCTGTCCATAAGATCAGACATAGCGATCCTTTCAAAAGAAACGTTCATCTATATAAGTCTTGCTTTTCATACAAGGTCAGTATAGGAGAAGAGGAGGATTTAAAAATCAGATTCTTCTAAAATCAGGTGAACGTTCACTTTTAAAAGGCGAACGGTAGTCTCGCCCTTGCCGTGCGGACGTCTATTTGCTCTGTTCCTGCGCTCCCTCTGCGATCATGTTGCGGTTGTACACCAGATGCAGGTACATCGCGTCGTGCGCTGCGGTGGGATTGCGCGCGGCGATGGCGTCGGCCACGCCACGGTGGGTGCGGATGGTTTCCTCAACCAGCTTTTTGCCGGTCACGTCAATAAACAGGGGGACAGACGCCTTGAGCACGCCCATTAGGCGGGGAACGACGAGGTTGCCGCAGCTTTCGGCAATTGCGATGTGAAACGCGGTGTCGGCGGCAGAATAGTCTTCGTCCCGCGCGGCCAAGTGCTCGGACTCATCGCAAAGCTCTTTAATGCAGATGATTTGATCGTCGGTCGCGTGCTCTGCGGCCATGCTGGCCATCTGCGGCTCGATCATAAAGCGCACTTCGAGCAGGTCGCGTGCCAGGCGCCTCTTGTCATCGATAAAGGTAAAGCCCAGCGGATCGTCGGCAACGCCGGGGTTTGATGCCACATAGGTGCCCGAGCCCTGCTTAATGCGCACGATGTTGCGCGACTGCAGCAGCTTCATAGCCTCGCGTACGGTGCTCCTGCCAGCACCCAGGCGCTCGACGAGCACAGCCTCCTTGGGCAGGCGGTCGCCTTGCTCAAGATGCTCATCCAGGATCAGTTGAATAATTTTCTCCGAAATCTGCTCGGGGAGTCCCGAATCGGCTCGTGCCACGCTTCACCTCATATCAAAAGAATTCATCAGAGCTATTCTAGCTCATTTAACAGAAGCCGCGGTGGTTCGCTCCGACAATGGAGAACTGTAAGTGGCCGTTTACCGTAAAAAACAGATCGTTCAGCAAATACATCAGATGTATTTCGAAAAAGTTTCCCTTTTAAACATCAGACCTATTGAAAATACGCTATAGTCTAAGGCGAATTCAAAAGGTCTGATGAATTGGAGGAAAGATGTCAGACCCAACGTTTATGGCCGACCCCACCAGGCTGGTCATCGCCGCTATCGTGGGCATCGCGCTGCTGCTTGCGCTCATCATTAAGTTCAAGCTGCATCCTGTGCTTTCGATGATGGTCTCGGCGCTCGCGATCGGCATCGGCGCCGGTATGCCGCTCGACCTGGTGGCGGACACTGTCACCAAGGGCGTGGGAACCACGCTGCAAAACATCGCCCTGCTCATTGGCCTCGGCTCGATGTTTGGCCAGATTCTTGAGGAGAGCGGCGGCGCCAAGAAGATCGCCCAGACCTTCATCGATACCTTTGGGCAGGGTCATTCCAGCTGGGCACTGGGTATTACCGGTCTGGTCATCGGCACTACGGTGTTCTTTGAGGCCGGCGTGGTCGTTTTGATCCCGCTCGCCTTTAGCGTGGCGTCGCAGACCAAAAAGTCGACGCTCTACTACGGCATCGCGCTACTCGCGGGACTTGCCGCTGGCTATGCGTTTGTGCCGCCATCGGCCGGGTCGGTTTTGGTCGCCGGCACGCTCGGTGTCGACCTGGGCACCATGATCCTCGTCGGTATCCCCACCGCCTTCATCGCCATGGCGATTGCCGGCGTCATCTGGGGCCGCAACGTGGGCGGTCGCATTTTTACCGATGTTCCGGAGCACTTTACCTCTGCCGAGGGTGCGAGCGACGAAAAGGAGCTTCCCTCCTTTGGCATGGTGCTTGCCATCGTGCTCACGCCGCTTTGTCTGATTTTGCTGGGCACGTTGTCCTCTTATATCCCCATGCCCGCCGAGTTCGCCTCGATTCTCGCCTTCCTGGGCAAGCCGTTCGTCGCTTTGACGCTCGCCACGCTCGTCGCGATGTATCTGCTGGGCGCGCGCCGCGGCTACTCCGGCGCCGAGCTCAAGGCCTTGCTCGACCGCTCTCTTAAGCCCGTCGGCATGATCTTGCTGGTTATCGCTTGCGGCGGCGTCATTCGCTGGATGCTGCAGGACTGCGGCTTGGGCCAGGTTATTGGCCCTATGCTCGAGGCTTCACCGCTGCCTTTGGTGGTTGTTGCCTTTTTGATTGCCGTCATGGTGCGTGCCTCTGTCGGCAGCTCCATCGTCGCTATGACCATGGCATCGGGCATTATGGCCGCCATGCCCGCGGTTGCCGGTGCTTCGGTGCTCATGCGTGCCGCTATCTGTCTTGCCATCTGCGGCGGTGCCACGGCCCTCTCGCACGTCAACGATGCCGGTTTTTGGATGTGCTCCTCATTCCTGGAGATTGACGAGAAGACCACCCTCAAGTCCTGGACCGTTATGGAGACGCTCATCGGCCTTTCGGGTCTTGCCTGCGCCCTGGTGATTTCGTTCTTCGCCTAGTTCGCGTAGCTAAGCATCTTTCGCCGAGTGCATCGCTCGGTACCCATTTTCACCTGATTCATTAACCAACGATTGGTACAACCGTTCAAACCAAAAGAGGAGAACATCATGGACGAGAAAACCAAAGCACAGATTCAGCAGGAGGCCGCCGACCTGGTTGCCAAGCTGCAGCCGCGTTCTGGCAAGTTCCGCACCATCAGCCCCGAGATGGACCCGCTGCGCCTGGGCTCTGGCTGGTCCATCGAGGATCTGGACAAGCCGCAGGTCATTATCGAGTCGACGTTCGGCGACTCGCACCCGGGTTCTGCCGGCCTGTTTGATCTGGTCGAGGAGGTCCGTGCTGGCGTTGCCGAGGCTGGCGGTCACGGTGCTCGTTACTTCTGCACCGACATTTGCGACGGTGAGGCCCAGGGCCACGACGGCATCAACTACTCGCTGCCCAGCCGCGACATGATCGCCAACATGATCGAGATTCATGCCAAGGCCACTCCATTCGACGCCGGCGTCTTTGTCGCCAGCTGCGATAAGGGTCTGCCTGCGAACCTCATGGCCATGGGCCGCATAAACATCCCCTCCATCGTCGTTACCGGCGGTGTCATGGATGCCGGTCCCGACCTGCTGACCCTGGAGCAGCTCGGCGCCATCTCGGCCCGCTATGAGCGCGGCGAGATTTCCCGCGAGGAGCTCGAGTTTGCCAAGCACAACGCATGCCCCAGCTGCGGTGCCTGCTCCTTTATGGGTACCGCCTCGACCATGCAGGTTACCGCCGAGGCCCTGGGCCTTATGCTCCCCGGCACGGCTCTGCTGCCCGCAACCAGCTCCGATCTGCGTGAGTTTGCGCGCGAGGCTGGCCGTCAGTCCGTGTGGCTCTCCGAGCACAACCTGTGCCCCCGCGACATCGTGACCAAGGAGTCCTTCGAGAATCTCATCATGGTCCACGGCGCCATCTCCGGTTCCACCAACTCGCTGCTGCACATTCCCGCGATCGCCCGCGAGTTTGGCATCGAGATGTCCGCCGACGATTTCGATCGCCTGCACCGTGGCGCCCACTACCTGCTCAACGTTCGCCCCGCAGGCGAGTGGCCGGCGCAGTTCTTCTACTATGCGGGCGGCGTGCCGCGCATCATGGAGGAGATCAAGTCGATGCTCCACCTCGGCGTTATGACCGTCACCGGCAAGACTCTCGGCGAGAACCTCGAGGACCTCAAGAACAACGGTTACTACGAGAAGTGCGGTCGTTACCTTGAGAAGTGGAATCTCAAGCGCGAGGACATCATCCGTCCGTTTGACCAGGCCTTCGGCACCGACGGTTCCATCGCCATCCTCCACGGCAACCTTGCCCCCGAGGGCGCCGTCGTCAAGCACACGGTTGTTCCGCGCGAGATGTTCCAGGCTACGCTTAAGGCACGTCCGTTCGACTGCGAGGAGGACGCCATCCACGCCGTCCTGACGCACGAGGTCAAGCCCGGCGACGCCGTCATCATTCGCTACGAGGGCCCCAAGGGTTCCGGCATGCCCGAGATGTTCTACACCACCGAGGCTATCGCCAGCGACCCCGAGCTGGGCGCGAGCATTGCTCTGATCACTGACGGCCGCTTCTCCGGCGCCTCCAAGGGCCCGGCTATCGGTCACGTTTCGCCCGAGGCTGCCGTGGGCGGCCCGATTGCCCTGATCGAGGAGGGCGACCTGATCCAGATCAACATCCCCGAGCGCTCGCTGTCTATCGTAGGCATCGCCGGTAAGGAGATGGAGCCGGCCGAGGTCGACGCCGTCCTGGCCGAGCGCCGAGCCGCTTGGAAGCCCAAGGCTAATCGCTATACCTCCGGCACGCTCAAGTTCTTTACCGAGCATGCAGTTTCTGCCATTCAGGGTGGCTACATGGAGTAGCGCCCATGCGCATCAAATATCTCCTCTCATAGATGCGCGGCACAAAGAGCCCCGAGCCACGTCACCGGGGCGCGTTGTTCAGCGCCGCCGGGGCGCTCCACTCAAACGACAAGAGACGTCTTACGCAAGCGCCCGCGTCCGTGGATAAAACCACGGGCGTGGGCGCTTCACTTTATTCCCAGCCGCTTTATTCCCAGCCCTTCCACACGTCAGGCTCGTAGCCAACGGTTGCCTGGCGGCCGTTGCGAACGATGGGCTCACGAAGAATCTGCTGGTTATCGAGCACCTTTTCGAACTTCTGGTCGGCAGCAAGATACTGTACGAGCGCAACCGTGTCGGCATCTTTCGCCTTTGGATCGATCACAGCGTCGATCCCGCCGACGGCGCGCGCCACGCTTTCGAGCTCGCCTTCGCTCAATTCTCGTCCGTCCATGATACGACAAGGGAGCCGAGCAAAAACAGAGCAGGCGGAGATGGAGGAGGACGGCGACCGACCGTCGGCAAGAGTCGGCCGGATCGGACTGGCGCCCAGCGCGCGCCGGCGACACGCTCGCAGCTGCACACATAGCCGATGTACAAGCTCGCCGCGGCGTTCCCTCGCCCCGCGGTGTGGCGATAGAGAAGCACGCCACCCGTCAACGATGGCGCCTCGGTGAAGAAAATCAACGTCTGGGTTACATCCCTTGAAAGGGGCGAAGACGGCTGCTAGAATACCTCCCCGCTATGAAGGATTTGACCAAAGCATACATCGCAATTCGGCGGCCCCTGGTATACGGGGCCTCTCCTGTTGTTCCCCAAGTGCGCTCTGAGCAGCCGCTTTCTTCCTGTCGTATCTGATGCACGCATAGCACGTGCATGTTATTTCGCCCGTGGGCCGGCGCGCCTTCGGCGAAGAATCGAATAGATACGAAGGAAGCTTATGTCTGATAATTGTACGGTCGCGCCCGCCAATGGGCGCATTACCGGTACCCAGATCCGCATCGTCGCGGTCGTCGTCCTGGGTGCCTTCTTGGCGCTACTGAACCAAACGGTGATGTCGCCTGCGCTGCCGGTCATCATGTCCGATTTCGCCATCGATGCCTCGACTGCCCAGTGGATCATGTCCATATACCCGCTGGTGAGCGGCATCATGGTCCCCGTTTCGGCGTTCCTTATCGACAAGTTCAGCACCCGCGCGCTATTCTTCGGGGCGACGCTGGTGTTCGCGCTGGGCACGCTGCTGTGCGCCGCAGCCCCTGATTTCCTGTTCCTCATCATCGGTCGCGTGTTGCAAGCGGCGGGCTCAGGCGTGCTCATGCCGCTTGTCTCGGTGGTTCCCATGCTGGTGTTCCCCGTCGAGAAACGAGGAACGGCTATGGGCATGGCGGGCATCGTCATGTCGGCGGGTCCCGCGGTCGGCCCCGTCGTAGGCGGTGCGGTGATCGACACGTACGGCTGGCGCACCATGATCGGCGCCATCGTCCCCCTCGCAATTCTCGTGCTGGTGCTGGGCGTGTTCATGCTGAAAAACGTGGGCGAGCTGAAGAACCCCAAGCTCGACCTGCCCTCGGTCGTCCTCTCCACCATCGCCTTCGGCGGACTTCTCTACGGGTTCTCGAGCGCCTCGTCGATGGGTTGGGGCAACCCCGTGGTGCTCGGCTCGATCGTCGCGGGTGTCGTGTGCTTGGTGCTGTTCGTCGTACGCCAGGGCAAAATCGAGGACCCGCTGCTTCAACTGGGCACGCTCAAGACGCGCGAGTTCCGCGTGGCCGCCATCATCGTCACGCTCATCAACGCCGCATGCCTGGTCACCAACACGCTGTTGCCGTTGCTGCTGCAAACCTCGCTTGGCGCTTCGGCCTTCGAAACCGGCATGGCCATGCTTCCCGCCGCGGCGGTGGGCATCATCATCAGCCCTATCTCCGGCGTGGTGTTCGACAAGTTCGGTCCGCGTGCCATCTCGATCGTCGGCCTGGCCCTCATGACCGGCGCCCTGTTCCTGCTCTCGCTTTCGACGGTAAACACGCCCATCTTGGTGGTTGCGCTGTTCTGCATGCTGCAGTCCGCCGGCCAGTCGCTCGCGAACATGCCGGTGAACACATGGGGTGTCAATGCCTTGAAAAATGACATGATCGCCCACGGCAACGCCATCGCGAACACCGGCCGCCAGGTCGCCGGCGGTTTGTGCACGGCGCTCATCATCACGGTCATGACAAGCGTCACCGCGTCGGCCGGCGTCGATGCGAGCATCCAAGTAGCCACCGCCGTGGGCGCGGGCGTCGCTTACAAGGTGTGCGCGGCAATCGGCCTCGTTTCCCTTATCTGCGCCATATTCAGCGTGCGCACCAAGAAAACCGCACCGAAAACGAAGGAGGCATAAGCGATGTCCGAGATTCTGTCCGAGCGCATCCCGCTCGAGCTCGAGGGGACGCCCGTTTCGAGCATCATGATTGAAGAGCCGTTCACCTGCACGCAGGATTGCACGATTTCCGACGTGGTGCGCATGCTCGCCGAAAACGAGGTGAGCAGCATGCCCGTAATCGATGAGCGCAACCAGGTGGTCGGGTTCATCTCCGACGGCGATGTCATGGGAGCCATCGCGCAGCATCGCGCTCACACCATCTTCACGGGCGGCGACGCGTCCATGCTGTACTTCGACGATCAGAGCCTTGAGCAGCGCATCGAAGACCTGAAGGATCGCTGCGTCATGGATTTCGCGACGCGCCAGGTAGTGTGTGCCCGTCCCGAGCAGAGCATCGCCCGCGTCGCCGCGCTGCTGGCGAAGAAGAAGTTCAAGAAGCTTCCTGTGGTTGATGACGAGGGCAAACTCGTGGGGGTCATCCGCCGCTCCGCCATCACCAAATACATCTTCGGCATCCTTTTCCAATAGGGGCAGGTCGCACTTGAGGCGAACATCTCGAGGCATCGAGCCAGCAACTGGACCAGACAACCTTGACACGCACGCGCTTTCCCTCGATGCTTCGGTAAGGGGAGCTGCGAAAATCGCAGCACGGGTGATCGGCGCCGCGCCCCCGAAGGCAAAAGCGAACACGGGAGCGATACGATGGGAAAAGTCCTGGACGAAGATTTGGTTTATGAGATTCTCTCCGTCGTGGCAGAGATTCCGGCGGGATGCGTCGCCTCGTACGGTCAGATAGCGCGCCTCATCGGCAGGGAGAAAAACTCTCGCCTGGTCGGAGCGGTGCTGAGCGAGGCGGATCGCTACGGCGATTATCCCTGCCACCGCGTCGTCAACCACGCGGGACGCCTCGCGCCAAACTTCCCCGACCAGCGAGCACTACTGACGGAGGAAGGAGTCGCCTTCCGAGACAACGGCTGCGTCGACATGAAAAAGCACCAGTGGAACGAGTGGCCAGGCAGCGTAGCGTCGAAAGGAGCGACGCCACGGGGAACGACCTGCGCCCCGCCGCCGGACAACCTATGGCAAAGTGACACGTCCCACAAAGAGCGGCGCACCAGTACGAGACACGACCGCGACGTAAAAAGACCCTATGATACTCGTAAGCATCTATCTGATTGCCCGCCTCGAGGTACCCAAAGAACGAGAGATGCCGAAACCCCTAGACAAAGAAAAAGGTCGGGAGCTTTTATGCTTCCGACCTGAAGTTTCATGGTCGCGGGGGGCGGATTTGAACCACCGACCTTCGGGTTATGAGGTCGCTACGACGTTGTTTCATTCAGACATTTCGACCCAAATTGAAGTCAATATAACTCCAGGTCATTTGATGTTTTCATAGATTTACGAAAGAAAAGTACGCGGAATAATTCGACCCAAATTCGACCCACAACGAGCTTGAAAGCGGTCAGGCGGAGCATTACCCTTGGGGTGTGACCCCACGCAGGGCCCACCACCAAGGGTAATGCCCACCCGCCCCAGCCCTTTGCGCCATTCCGCGCAACCGAGCGCGATTCTCAGGCACTTCAGGCAAGGAACACGATGAACGACCGACCTCTCGTCATAGGCAAAGGAACGAAGCAACGCCGCGACAAATACACGTGGCGCTACCGTCACAGCCTCGGCAAGGATCCGGTCACGGGCAAATACCGCTATTCGCCGTGGCAGACCGTACATACCACCAAAAGCCGAGAGGTCGACGCCGCACTCGAAGCCTACAAGGCAGAACTCAACAGCGGCACCTACGTCCAAAAATCGAGGGACACCGTCGGCTCGTACGCAAAAAAGTTCCACGACAACCGCGAAGGAACCATCACGCCGCTCGCCTACTCGACATCCTACTCAATCGAGAACCGGACGCGCACATCACATGCGTGATGCTCATGCTCGACACCGACATGAGAAGGGCAGAAGCCCTCGGGATGACGTGGTCCGATGTCTCCGTCGAGAACAGAAGCATCCTCATTGAGCAGCAGTTCGCGGCCGATCGAAGCGTTCGCTCGCCCAAAAGCAAGAAAAGCGTGCGGAGGATCTCGATAAGCGAGACGCTGACGTCGTATCTCGAATTCTGGAAAAAGGAGCAGGCCCGCGAAATGGAAGCCTTCGGCCTGGAACAAGTCAAAGGCACTCCGCTCGTCCACTCATTCGAACGAACGAAAGACAGGCATCCCCAAGTCAACTTCATGGACCTGAATGGGTTTTCGCGCTGGTTCAGAAACTTCAGCGTCGAGAACGGGTTCGGCAAGTTCGAAGGCGTTCGAACATACCATTATGTGAAGGAAACTGTCGACGGGGAAACGATTTCGAAGCGTTATGAGCATAAAGAGTGGCTCGAATTGAGGGATTACCTCAGGAAGCATCCCAAGGTTCGCGAGGCGAGGCATATCAGCACATATGAGAGCGAGCACCTTCCTTACGGATATTCGGGCCTATCGAGCCACACCGCTACTGCCGCTACTGCCCGCCAGCTTCCGAACCAGCGGGCGGTAGCAGCACCCCGAACATCTCGCCGACAGCGCAGAGAGTCGTCGACCTGGCGGCCAAGGCCGACATCGAGGACGTGATGCTGTGCGACCTGCCCGGCGTCCTGTCCTTCCTAGGGCTGCCACCTGAGACGGAGATGCCGCCGGGCAACAAGGGGAAGACGAAGCTCAAGAAGCTCTACAGGAAGGTGGCGCCGAACAAGGCATACCACTCCGGCGAGCGCGCCAAGGATTTGATCTCGCACCTCGACATGGCAGAGATCAGGGCATCGGCGCCCGTCCCGCTCGGAGAGATAGACAGAGCGGTCATAAGCGGCTGATGTAACTTCTGACACCCTAGAACTTACATCGAGCCCCGAGCTCGGGGCTCTTTTCGTCTAGATTGGGGACGCATGGCCGGACGAAAACAATTTGCGTCTGGTAATAAGCGTACGAAAGCGCAATTTACGTCTTAATTCCGTACGCAAATCAAGACGAAAATCGTTTACGTCTGCTTTAATCCGTACGAAAACGGTTTTCGTCTTGCAGGGCAGTTGCCGTTTCTACAGTTCAACTTCCAGTTCGGCTTTGTGCTCGTAGAGGTAGTCGCGCATGTAGGGGATGGCAAATGAGACCTTGCCGTACGAGGGAGCCTCGATAATCGATTCTCTTAACAGGCGGCTGCGGACGGAACTCACCTGTTGAGGCGTTTTGTTTAGGGCATCGGCAACCATGCTGGTCGAGCTCGTCTGCCCCAAAGATGCCATGCTCAGCAGATAAGCGATGCACGTGGGCGGAATGCGCTGTAGCGCGGGCTCAATCACCATGGCACAGAAGCGTTCGCGTGCCGTTGCAATGCCGCGCTCGGCTTCTTCTTCTCCAATAATCGGTGTATGTGCGCGTCTTGCCAACTGCCATGCGTAGTATCCAACGAGTTGGATCATGAAAGGATAACCTTGCGTTGCCTCGGCAAGTTGGCCGGCAATACCTGGCTGCAACTCCATGCCAGACGCTTCAATGGTTTCCTCGAGGGAGTACGACACTTCGGTTACTGCCACAGCCTTCAGGTCAAAGGGGAGGGCACGGCGCAAAAACGTAAGTGTCTTTCCGTTGATGATGCTTTCAATCATCGAAGGCAGCCCCGCAAAAACAAAGGCTATATCAAGGTCTTCGCCGATAACCTGCTGAATCGCAATGGAGAGCGTTCGGACCTCATCGAGCTCTGCGTCTTGAACCTCGTCGAGAGTGATGAGCAGGCCATTTTCATTCTTGGATATTGTCTGTCTCATGGCGTCGCGTAGCGATGGGCCGATTCGCTCGATATCTATGCTGCCGATGGATATGCCAGCTACGGTGGGCTCAAATCTGGCGTGTTTGGCCTGGAATTTGGGCTGCAGCTGTTCGAAAATGCGCTGGCAAAGTCCCTCGGTTGCGACCTCTTTTATGACCGTCCAGCCACGGCTTTGCGCCAAACGTGAGCACTCGTCAAGGAGGACCGTCTTGCCCGTTCCACGGACGCCGGCTATGCGCATTAGGCGCCCCGGGGTACCAGGCCCGTTGACGAGGCCCTCATTGAATTCTTCGAGCACATCTTCGCGGCCGATAATCGTGGGAGGTGTTTTACCTGCTGTGGGCTTAAAAGGGTTTGTTTGCATGTGAGCCACCTTTGCTCAAGATATAGCAAGATATAGCAAAGTATAGCAAGATATAGCAAAGTATAGTGAGATATAGCAACGTATAGCGCTGTTCGCGGGTTCTTACGGTGGTGCTATTTTCCGAATGCCGCGCGGATAAAGCGCTGGGCGAACAGCTTGTTGGCAACTCACGAGGGCTCGGGGTGCCAATTTGGGGTGCAGTAGTGCTGCGCCACGAAAAGGGCCTATCTACTACGTTTAAGCCGCAGGGGTCAACCATAGTCGGCTTTTTCGAAAATCGACAAGCTGTCTACCTGCGGTTTTGTTTTTGCACTTTTCAGCATGGTCTGGGCTCTCCGCGTTAACGTAGTAGATGGGCTCCTTTTGTGGCAAGGGGCCGACCTGCGGCTCAGGGTAGCCAAAAAAGCCACGTCCCAAAAAGACTGTTGGAAGTTGCGGTGGAATAGTTCCTGTTTTTGCTGCTGAAGGCTTTGAGCAGGAACTATTCCACCGCAACTTATGAGGGGGCGGGGGATGCGATAGTATTGCATGGTGGTATTCGACTAACCGAGGACTTATCCGAGGGCTTTATGGAACAGCACCAGCATTATCAGAGCCTGCAAGATCAGGCATACAACGCATTGCGCTCCAAGATCATTTATGCCGAGCTCAAGCCCGGCACGCGCCTTTCGGCGATTGGTCTGGAAAAGGAGACGGGAATCGGGCGCACGCCCATTCGCGAGTCCTTTGTGCGCCTGCGTGAGCAGGAGCTGGTGGAAACGCGTCCCAAAAGCGGCACCTATGTCTCAAAAATCAGCATGGAGCGCGCCGAGAACGCCTGTTTCTTGCGCGAAAAACTCGAGAGAAGCGTGCTCATTAAATGCTGCTCTGCCGCCACACCCGAGCAGAAGTGTCGGCTCGAGCAGATTCTTGCCGAGTCCGAGTCGCTCGACCATAGCGAGACGCGTCGTTTCTTTGATCTGGATAACCTGTTCCATGAGACGTGCTTTGAGATTGCCGGCCGTCATATGTTGTGGGATTGGATGAAGAGCGTCAATACGCATTTTGAGCGGTATAACTGGCTGCGCGCGGTATCTCAGGACCTTGATTGGGAGCCGATTCGTCGTCAGCACCGTCGGATTTTGGAGGCCATTAAGGAAGGCGACACCGATACGGCGAGCTATCTGGCAGAGACGCACTTGCACCTGATGCCCGAGGAACAGGGCCCGGTTATCGCCGTGCATCCCGACTATTTTGAGCTGTCCAAAGACTCGTTCATCTAATCAATCCCCATATAAAGTTGCGGTGAAATAGGGACTGTTTTGCGGCCTAGGTGGCGTAAACAGTCCGTATTTCACCGCAAGTGCGAGACGCTACCGGGGCACAAAAAAGCTACGGCGCCGCTTGGAGGAAAAGACCGGAAGCAAAGGTCCATTCCTCCAGACGGCGCCGCAGCTGTTTTGATGGCTCGGCTTTTACCGAAGTGGCTCAGTTGAGCGCGACTGCCAGCCGATTATACAAAGCGGCTCGGGGGCGTGTCGCTTCCGTCACGTTCTATCAGCATACAAGACGGTTTTGGTTCTTGTTCGTGACGGAAACGGCGCGCTTCCGAGCCGCTTTAAAAGAAAGGGGCGAGGTCTAGGGCACGCCCCCTTTCACGATAGAGAGCTAAACCTAGCCGCGGACCTTCTTGACGACGTCCATGGCCTCGTGGGCGATCTGCTCGACCTTGGAGAAGTCGCCGTCGGCAAACAGGGCCGGCTTGACCATCCAGGTGCCACCGCAGGCGATGATGGCGGAGGAGCTCAGGTACTCCTCGACGTTGGCGGTGCTCACGCCGCCGGTAGGCATAAAGCGGTGACCGACAAACGGAGCGGCGAGGGCCTTGATGGTGTTCAGGCCGCCATACTGGGACGCGGGGAAGAACTTGGTGACCTTGAGGCCCAGGTTCTCGGCTGCGGTAACCTCGGAGGGGGTCACGGTGCCGGGAAGGACGGGCAGGTCGATGTCGATGCAGTGCTTCACGACGTTCTCGTTGTAACCCGGGGAGACGATGAACTTGGCACCGGCGGCGCGGGCCTGCTCAACCTGCTCGACGGTCAGGACAGTGCCGGCGCCAACGCACATCTCGGGCTCGGCCTCGGCCATAGCGGCGATGCACTCGGCGGCGCAGGCGGTGCGGAAGGTGACCTCGGCGGACTTCATGCCAGCTGCCATAAGGGCGTGGGCGAGCGGAGCGGCGTCCTCGACCTTGTCGAGCACAACGACCGGCACGATGCCCAGGGACTCAAGCGTGGTGTAGAACTGATCGAACATGATGTTCCTTTCGATGTGTGGCGCGCATGGGCGCGTGATTGCCAAATGTGCTGGTCAGGAGCCGATTTTGGATTGGTTATCGGAGGCACTGCTTGGGGTTCAAGCAATTCCAAAACCGGCTGCTCGACCAGTCATGTAGGAAATTCCAGGCAAAACCGGAATGGGACTGGTGGTTTTGCCCGGCCGGAGGAATCGGGGAGCGGGCCGCAGGGGTATGGGATTGGAAAGCTGCGGCCCGCGGAATGGAGACGGACTAGCGTGCGACGCGAGTGCCACCGTCGGCGGCTGATGCCACGGCTGCGATCTCGTCTGCGGTCACCAAGTTGGAATCGCCCTTGATGGTGAGCTTGAGGATCGAGGCCGCGATGGCGTAGTTGACGGCAGCCTGCGGGTCAAAGTCGTTGATGAGGGCATGGACGAGGCCGGCGTTGAAAGCGTCGCCGGCGGCAACGCCCTCGAGTACGTGCACGTCGTGAGCAGGGGAGAACCAGTGCTCGCCGCTCTCGGCCTCAAAGAGCATTCCCATCCAGATGGAGCGCTCGACGCAGGAGATGTTGCGGACGACCGAGGCGACCTTCTTGCAGCCGTACTCGGCGCAGATCTGACGGGCCATCTCGACATAGGTGTCGCGCTCCTCTATGCCGTGGGCAAGGGAGCCAGAGACGCAGGTCATACCGAGGCCAGCAGGCGCATCCTCGTCGTTGGCGATGCAGATGTCGACGAGCGGCAGGAGTTCCCTCATGGTGGCCTGCGACTTCTCGGGCGACCACATCTTGCCGCGATAGTTCACGTCACACACGGTGGTGATGCCCTTGGCGCGGCAGGCGGCGAGCGCATCCTTGCAGGCGGCGGCCATCTCATCGGAGACGGCGGGGGTCACGCCGGAGAAATAGAAGACATCGATGCCCTTGAGGATCTCGTCCCAGTCAAAGACGTCGCGCTTGGCCATGTTGATGGCAGAGTACTTGCGGTCGTAGACGCAACCGTTGCCGCGCTGCGAGGCACCGACCTCAAACACATAGGAGCCAAGGCGGTCGCCCTGACGCACGACGCGCGTGGTGTCGACGCCGTAGGCCTTCAGCGAACGCAGGGCGCACTCGCCCAGACGGTTGGCCGGGACAACGGAGACGTAAGCGGCCTTGTCGCCCTGGTAGGCCAGGGAAAGCGCAGTGTTGGCCTCGGCGCCGCCGTAGCGGACGTCAAACTCGGTTGCCTGCTCAATACGCAGGTGGTCTTTGGGTGAGAGTCTCATCATGATCTCGCCGAAGGTAAGAACCGTTTTACCCATGGTCGCGCAGCTCCTTTTACTCGTGCGTACACCTTTGATATGGCGTTGGCACGCAGGTGCCAAGACGGTAGGGTGCGTCTTTGCACCTGTGTGCCAACGCTCACCGAAATCGGTTTACGAAATCGGTTTCGTTTCGAGTTGTAGTATACTCACCTACAGCGTTTTGCAACCGAGATTTTTAAAAAATGCCTAAAATGGCTCAGACTGCCGACATTGGGAAACGGGGTGCGCTATGGCGCAGATGAGAATCAAGGACATTGCCGCCGAGGCGGGCGTGAGCCCGGCCACGGTCTCGCGCTATCTCAACAACCGCCCCGGGCAAATGACCGAGGAGACCCGTGCTCGCATCGCGGCAGTTATCGAGCGCACTGGCTATCGCCCACGTGCCGCCGCGCGCAATCTGCGCAGCTCGCGTACGAACCTCATCGGTGTGATTCTGGCTGACATCGCCAACCCGTTCTCGAGCGCCATGCTCGAGGGCCTTTCCGCCAGCGCCGCGGCGCGCGGCTGCTCGCTCATGACGGCCATTAGCGGCAACGACCCCGCTAAGGAAGCGGAGTCGCTCACCAGACTTATCGATGCCGGCGTGGACGGCCTGGTCGTCAACACCTGCGGAGGCAACGACAAGGCGATCGCCGCGGCAGCGGGACGTCTGCCCGTCGTGCTGCTCGACCGCGACGTTGCCGACGGCGGTGTTGACCTGGTGACATCTAACAACCGTGAGCTGGTCGCCGGCTTGGTAGACGCCTTGGCAGCTGCGGGCAGCGAGCGTCTGTGCCTGCTCACCGAGGCAAGCGACGACAGTCCCGTGCGTCGAGAGCGCGCCGAGGCCTTTGCCGACGAGCTTTCGCGACGCGGCCTTGCGGGCGAGGTCGTCACCCTGGCCGACGGTGGCGCCGCGGGCGTTGGCCGTTTGGACGAGACCATCCGCGGCTATGCGGGCAAAAAACTCGGCCTCATTGCTGTCAACGGCCTGGTTTTCCTGCGTCTGACCGAGGCGCTGGCGCAGCTTGGTCCCTCGCTGCCGGCGGGGCTCAAGATCGCGACGTTTGACGACTACCCCTGGAACCATGTGCTCTTTGGCGGCGTCACCACGGCAGCGCAAGACACCCTCACCATTGCCGAGCGCGTGGTCGAGCGTCTCTCCGAGCGTATCGACGTTGTTACCACCACCGTGGGCGAGGCCGCGAAGCTGGCGCCTAAACGCATCGAGATCCCCGGTCACATCGAACATCGCGCCTCGACCTCGCGCTAACCATTCGTTCGCAACTGCCTGTTCACACACGTTTTTTGAGCGCTTGATATGCTTTAACCCTGCGGAAACATTTTTCTGCGATAGTATCTGCGATATAGACCAGTCGAAACCCGCCCGAAAGAAAGGGGAGCGACATGAACCAGCAGAACATCGATTACGTACTCCGCTCCGTAGAGCAGCGTGACATCCGCTTTGTGCGTCTGTGGTTTGTCGACATTCTCGGCCGCCTCAAGAACTTTGCCATTAGCCCCGAGGACCTCGAGGTCGCTTTTGAGGAGGGCATTGGCTTTGACGGCTCCGCTATCGAGGGCTTTGCCACGCCCGAGGAAGCCGACATGCTGGCGTTCCCCGATGCTTCGACCTTCCAGATTTTGCCGTGGCGCCCGAGCCACAACGGCGTCGCCCGCGTGTTCTGCGACGTGTGCACTCCCGATTGCAAGCCCTTTACCGGCGATCCACGCGATGCCCTGCGCCGCATGTTCCGCAAGGCCGAGAAGGCTGGCTATCTGCTCAACGTGGGCGCCGAGCTGGAGTATTACTATTTCCCCGACGAGCACACGCCCGAGCCGCTCGACAACGTGGGCTACTTCGATCTTTCGGTGAGCGATGCCGCCCGCGACCTGCGCCGCAACACGGTCCTCACGCTCGAGAAGATGTCCGTGCCCGTGGAGTACACCTTCCACGCCGCCGGTCGCTCGCAGCACGGCATGAGCCTGCGCCACGCCGAGGCCCTGAGCATGTCCGACGCCATCACCACGGCCAAACTCATCATTAAGCAGCAGGCCTACGAGAGCGGTTGCCACGCCTCCTTTATGCCCAAGCCGTTGGCGGGCGAGGACGGCAGCGCCATGTTCCTGTGCCAGTCGCTATTCGACCACGACGGCAACAACGTCTTTTGGGGCGAGGACGACGAGAAGTATCACCTCTCCGATATCGCCAAGCACTACATGGCCGGCATTCTGGCACACGCGCGCGAGATCAGCGCCATCACCAACCCCACGGTCAACTCGTATAAGCGCATCACCACGGGCGGCGATTCCGTGCCGCAGTACGCCACGTGGGGCCTGCGTAACCGCGCGAGCATGGTCCGCATCCCGGTCTACAAGCCCGGCAAGCAGCTGTCCACGCGCATCGAGCTTCGCAGCCCCGATCCCATGGCCAACCCGTACCTGGTCAATGCCGTCACGCTGGCGGCTGGTCTGGACGGCATCGAGCGCAAACTGGAGCTCCCGCCCGAGGCAACGGCCGAGACGCTCAAGCTTACCGACCGTCAGATGGTCGAGGCCGGCTACACGCCGCTGCCGCGTTCGCTCAAAGAGGCGCTCGACGTGTTTGAGGACTCGCAGTTTATGAAGGATGCCCTCGGCGAGCACATCCACAGCTTCTTCCTCAAAAAGAAGCGCGACGAGTGGCATAAGTTCGAGTCTACGATCACCGAGTGGGAGATCAAGCACTACCTGGCGAACTCCTAATCGCGCTGGCTCGTTCCAGTACGATTGAGCTCATTTCTTTGGAGGCCGATATGTCCGAAAAGAGTGCCCTGTTCATGGCGCGCACGACGCGCTTCCACGAGTTTGCCCGCAGCTTGACGACCACCCTGGGTGTCGAGGTGAGCCTGGCAACCCCCGATTCGCCGACTGCGGCGCACGACTTTGACCTGCTGATTCTCGATTCCGATGGCATCCGCAGCGACCGCATCGATCAGATTGCCAAGTGGCTTGACGATCGTGGCGGCGTCCCCATGTTGGTGATCGTCGACGATGAGGCGCTCGGCACCCTGCGCCTGCCCAATCACGCGCATGCCGACTTTGTGTGCCCCACGGCGACGCCCAACGAGCTCAAGGCTCGCGCGCAGCGCTTGATGGGCGAGGAGGAGACCGTTACCGCCGACGATGTGCTCAATATCGATAACCTCGAGATCAACCTGGCAACCTACCAGGTAACGCTCGATAACGAGCCCATCGACCTGACGTTGATGGAGTACTCGCTGCTGAGCTTTTTGGCGACGCACCCCAACCGCGCCTACAGCCGCGAGGTGCTGCTGCACCGCGTGTGGGGCTTTGAGTACTGTGGCGGCACGCGCACCGTCGACGTGCACATCCGTCGTATCCGCTCCAAGGTGGGTCCGCAGATCGCGGCACACATCACCACCGTCCGTGGCGTGGGCTATCTGTTTAAGGACTAGCAAGTAAATAGAGGAATGTGAGGGTACCGGAGATTTCTCCAGTACCCTTTTCTCGTTTAGGGCGAAGAGAAGACCTTTCACCGATTTAAAGTGGGTCAGTAAAAACAATATCAAACGTATAACACTATCTCACGAATATCATTTAGTTACCGTATCTCCCTACTGCACGGATGGAGGAAGAAATGCGTTATTCGAGAAAGGTGATTGTCGGATTCATAGTATTGCTTGCCGCCCTGATGTCTCCAAGGTTGGTTTTTGGAGACGACGACTTGGTTCGTGTCACACCGCAAATAGCTGTGGAGCAAGCGCAAGCTTTCTTTGATGACGTATCGGATGAGCCGGTGACCGCTTGTGACCCAGTAAAAATGGTGAATTCCGATGGG
Source organism: Collinsella sp. CLA-JM-H32 (assembly GCF_040098165.1). Classification (NCBI taxonomy): domain Bacteria; kingdom Bacillati; phylum Actinomycetota; class Coriobacteriia; order Coriobacteriales; family Coriobacteriaceae; genus Collinsella; species Collinsella sp. CLA-JM-H32. The sequence continues at coordinate 109,799 of NZ_JBBNMZ010000002.1, read as the reverse complement.
GAATCAATCGGGTATATCGTTCGCGCGAAGCGGGATGACGTTAACTATGGCTACGTCGTATTTGATTCAGAGCGATCTTGGTGGATCAGCGAATACTGCTTGGCTCCGAACGCCCCTATGCCCATTGAGAATACAAGCGATGAAATAGCTCTTCTCGCATCCCAAGATGACATCGTTGCTTTGAAATTTGACGAGCTGTCTTTTGGTATTGCAGATCTGGATAATAACGTTGTTTTAGATGAGAAGGGATGCCGGTCAACAGCGGTGTCTTCTGTGGGAAATAGCCGCAGCGGATCTCCAGGCAGGTTCGAGGATGTTTTCGTATCGCCCAAAGACCTGTATAAGCAAGGATATGTCATTGACGCAAGTAAAACAATTTCAGGGATGATAACGCCTACACAATCAGAGGTTATTAAAGAAACGGGGACCTATGCTTGCGATGTGTCTGCAATGTTTGCGGTAAGCAGCCATTATGTAACGCTAAACCGGCTCAAATTGCCAGACTTATATCATGAGCTTTGGCAGTTATCGGGAACATCCGGCGATCCAAATAAGTCATTCGATCAAGCTACGGGCCTTTACTTTACCCAAGGAAGGACTCCATCTCCAAATGCTGCCCCGGCTATTAAGGAGTTCTGTGCTAGGCGCGGGAAAAGGCTTGAGACATCATTTGCTTGGTATCCATCTTGGGATTCTTTCAGGGCAACTGCAGATTCTGGAAATCTCAGTATTTTTTCTGGGACTCTCAGGTCAAGCCATGACGCTCATGCGATGGCTGTTGCGGGATATGTGGCTATGCATAATACATATTCAAATGATAAGAAATATATGCTTGTTGTCTGGGACGGTTGGTTTAATCAGCTGCGTTTTCTTCCATATGACACAACGATTTATATATCGCATGAAGGGACGTATTGTGGAGAGTGACGGCGAAGATGATAGAAAGCGCATACGTAAAACGCTGGGGCTTCTTTGCGCATTTCTTGGGATATTGGTTGTCGCGGCCTATCAACCGAGCCCCTCGGTCGTTGGTGGAAAAGATGACGAACATATTTCAGTTGAAGTACAGACGCTGTCGGATATTCATAACGGGCAATTTGAGGCGCTTATGCCAAGTGGTTGCCGTAAGAAAATCGATATGCGCCGTAAGTCAAGTTCCGGATATGTCTCAGGGTTGAAAGCAGGTGATAAATGGATTCTAGTTTTTGTGGAAGATAAGGAACTTGACGGGACTGTTCTGTATCCCCATTCAGCTGAGAAAGTCAAATAAAGTAGACAAGGGGAATGAAGAATGATTGATAGAAAGCAGTTTTTAGGTCTGATGGCAGGGGCTCCTATTTTGATGCGAGCTGGGATGGCAGAAGCCGTGGAGTTGCCGGGCGCTCGGAAGCGATTGACGCTCGTGGTCGACACGGTGGTCAGAGATGAAAATGGCAATGAAAAAACGCGAACAAGAAGCAGAGAGACTATTTTCACGCCAGAGAGCGAAATTGTGTCTGCGGACGCTATGGCCGGTGATGTCATAACAATCCAGAGGGAATCAGATGAAACGTTGCCGCTGCTTGCCAAGATTGAGCTCACGGTCGCTTATTTTAACGATAAAACAGAAATTGAGATTCGTTCCGGAAAGTACTCGATAGTCCAAACCGATCCGCTTGTGATGTATGCAAACGCTTGGTACGCGCTCATGCAGAAGGATAAATACGTGATGAATAACTTCACGGAAAGCGAAGCATCATATGAAACGGGGTGGGGGCCAACGCCATACGACGCGGAGAAAGATAAGTGGACGTGCGGATCAGGCATGGGTGCGACGATTACGGACTTTATTAACGATTCAACATATAGTTTTGCTATCGACTGTTATATCGAATAGACATGACGGCATAAAACGAATTGGCTTATAAGCATGTCATTACTTAAGCAAAGCTGAAATCTTGGCATCTAGTGCTCGGGACTGCCCAGCTTGGGGTACAACTCAACGTGAACAATGATGGCCCGCCACATGTTTGGCGGGCCTTTGGTTATTAGACGAAAGGATCGCAGCCATGAGCGAGAACGATTCCCAGCGTCCCCAGGATGCGGGCAACGCTGGCGAGACCCAGCAGCAGCCGCGTGTGCAGGTGGAGTCGACGCCTGCCGGCAGCAACATTCCCTATGTGCAGGCCTACGACACACAGACTGGCAAGCCGCTGGGCAGCCAGCAGGTTGTAAACAAGCACACAGTGGTCAAGACCAAGACCAAAAAGCTGCCGATCTTTATTACGGCACTCGCCGGCTGTGCCTGCGGAGCCCTGCTGGTCATTGCGCTCATTATGAGCGGCACGCTCGATATCGGCGGCGGCAGGAACGCCGTGACGGCGGGCGCTTCGGGTTCATCGACGCAAAAGATCACCATCGACTCCGAGGACACCACGCTGGCCGAGGCCGTTTCTGCCAAGGCATTGCCCTCCGTGGTTTCCATTACCGCCACTTCGAGCGGCAGCCAGAATGGCTCGCTTTCGCAGTCTGCCGACGAGTCGGATGGCTCGGGCAGCGTCGGCTCGGGCGTTGTGCTCGATACCGAGGGCCACATCCTCACCAACAACCATGTGGTCGATGGCTACGACCAGTACGTGGTGACCATGGACGACGGCACCACCTACGAGGCCGAGTTCGTGGGCAACGACGCCTCGAGCGACCTAGCCGTCATCAAGCTCAAGGACGCCGACGCCTCCAAGCTTACGCCGATCGAGATCGGTGATTCCTCCAAGCTCAACGTGGGCGAGTGGGTCATGGCCATCGGCTCGCCGTTCGGTAACGAACAATCTGTCTCTACCGGTATCGTCTCGGCGCTCTACCGCTCCACGGCCATGAGCTCTACCAGCGGTAACACCATCTATGCCAACATGATTCAGACCGACGCCGCCATCAACCCGGGCAACTCGGGTGGCGCGCTCGTTAACGACAATGGTGAGCTGGTGGGCATCAACTCGCTCATCGAGAGCTATTCGGGCTCCAGCTCGGGCGTGGGCTTTGCTATTCCCGTTAACTACGCCAAGAACATTGCCGACCAGATCATCGGCGGCAAGACGCCGGTTCATCCGTATCTGGGCGCCACACTTTCGAGCGTCAATGCGCTTAACGCCCGCACCAACAAGCTGAGCACCGATAGCGGCGCGTATGTGGCGAGCGTCGTTGAGGATGGTCCTGCTGCTAAGGCCGGAATTCAGGAGGGCGACGTCATCACCAAGCTGGGCGACGACGAGATCACGAGCGCCGATGGCCTGATTATCGCACTGCGCAGCCACGAGGTGGGCGAGAAGGTCGAGATCACGCTTATGCGCGGCAAGGACGAGAAGAAGGTCACGGTTGAGCTGGGCTCCGATGAGGAGTTGCAGAACCAGCAGCAGGACGACAGCTCGACCGACACCGGCAACGGCGGTATTACCGACGAGCAGCTGCGCCAGTACCTGGAGGAGCTGCTGGGCCAGCAGGGTCAGGGCCAGGGCTACGGCCAGGGTTACTAACGAGCCGTATCGCACATACCGATGCCAAAGGGGGCCGTCCCATCAATGTGGGACAGCCCCCTCTTTTCTCATTGATCCGTTGGGAACGGAGGAAAACGGATCACTTGTGGCTGGCAAGAGGCCTGGTTCGTAATGGTCTGGACAGTTAGTTCAGATACGTATAAATCTGGGGCAGCTTGGGATGCGTTTTGAGCAATTTTGATTGGGATGGGGTTTGAATGGGTGTTTGGGAGGGCGAGCGGGACGTTTACATGGTCTCAGGGAGCCCAAATTAGTTGAAACAGGGGTGTTCGTGTCTAATCCAGCTCTAGGATTTATACGTATCTGAACTAACTGTCCACCCCAGTCTGGCGGCTGCCGATTCGGTGCGGTTTGAGACCGCTATTCGGCCCCATTGCGACCGGTGGTACTCTTGTATCCGTTTGAAATCGAGCGAAGGAGTGCCGCTATGGAGCAATCGAGCCTGTTTGGTGACGGCGTGGACATCGATACCGAAACACCCGCGACCGCGGAAGCCACCGCACCGACCGATGCCCGTGCCCAGGCGGCAGCGCGCGCGGCCGAGCTGCGCCACGAGCTCGATTACCACGCCTATCGCTACTACATGCTCGATGCGCCCGAGATCACGGACGCCGCCTTTGACAAAATGCTCGTTGAGCTGCAGGAAATTGAGGCGACCTACCCCGATCTGGTAACGCCCGACAGCTACACCCAACGCGTGGGCGGCTACGTGAGCGAGCAGTTTACGCCGGTCACACACATGGCCCGCATGTATTCCATGGACGATGCCATGGATCTGGATGAACTTGACGCGTGGCTCCAGCGCACCGAGGATGCGCTCGGTGCCGGTAGCGTCACCTATACCTGCGAGCTTAAGATCGACGGCCTGGGCGTGGCGCTTACTTACCAAAACGGCACCTTTGTGCGCGCCGCTACGCGCGGTGACGGCACAACGGGTGAGGATGTGTCACTCAACGTGCGCACCATCAAGGACGTGCCCATGCATCTGTCCGAGGCGGCGCTCGCCCATATGGGCGCCGACCGCGAGCGCACCATCGAGGTGCGCGGCGAGGTCTATATGCCCAAGGGCAGCTTTGTCCGCCTGAATGAAGAGGCCGATGCCGAGGGCCGCGACCCATTCGCTAACCCGCGCAACGCTGCCGCCGGTAGCCTGCGTCAGAAGGATCCCAAGATTACGGCGCGGCGCGACCTGGCTACCTTTATCTATGCCATCGCCGATACCGATCCGCTGCACGTTCACAGCCAGCGCGAGTTTCTGGACTGGCTACGTAGCGCCGGCTTTAGCGTCAACCCCAACGTGGCTCGTTGCGCCACACCGGTCGAGGTCCACGAGTTCTGCGCCCAGGCCCTTGAGCATCGCGGCGACCTAGACTACGACATCGACGGTGTAGTTGTAAAGGTTGATAGCTTCCAGCAGCAGCTTGACCTGGGCTTTACCGCCCGCGCACCGCGCTGGGCCATTGCCTTTAAGTTTCCGCCCGAGGAAAAGCAGACCGTCCTGCGCGAAATTCGCATCCAGGTGGGCCGCACCGGTGTGCTCACGCCGGTCGCCGAGTTCGACCCGGTGACAGTCGCCGGCTCCACCATCGCGCGCGCCACGCTGCACAACATTGACGAGATCCGTCGCAAAAACGTGCGCGAGGGCGACACCATCATCGTGCATAAGGCGGGCGACGTGATCCCCGAGGTCGTGGGCCCGGTGCTCGATAAACGCCCGGCCGATTCGGTCGACTGGCACATGCCCGAGGTCTGCCCCGTGTGCGGTAGCCCCGTGGTCCACGAGGACGGCGAGGTCGCTTATCGTTGCGTCTCCATCGATTGTCCCGCACAGCTTAAGGAGCGCCTGCTCCACTGGGTGAGCCGCGGTTGCATGGATGTTGACGGCCTGGGCGACGAGATCGTCGACAAGATGATTGCCGCCGGGCTGATTCACGATGTTGCGGACTTCTACCAGCTCACGGTCGACGACATCGCCGGCTTGGACACGGGGCGCACCTATGCCAGCTCCAACAGCAAAAAGGGCGTCAAGAAGGGCGATCCCATTCCGGTAGGCCTCAAGACGGCCGAGAAAATCATCGCCGAGCTCAACAAGTCCAAGAGCCAGCCGCTCGGTCGCGTGCTGTTTGCCCTGGGCATCCGCCACGTGGGCAAGAGTGTGGGCGAGGTCATCGCCGAGCGATTCCTGTCGATTGACAAGCTCATTTTGGCGAGCGAAGAGGACATCGCCGAGTGCGAGGGCATCGGTCCCAAGATTGCGGCGAGCGTCAAGCAGTTCCTGGCCGTGCCCGAGAACCTTGCCGTGCTGGAGCGCCTGCGCCAGGCGGGCCTGTCGCTCGAGGTCGACTTGGGCGCCGCGCACGCGCAAGCCGCAGCCGACGCTGGCGTGGCGGGCGAGCTCGCCGACGCACAACCACTCGCAGGCCTGACCTTCGTGCTCACCGGCACGCTCGTCAACCGCACGCGCGACGAGGCGGGCGCGGCGCTCAAGGTGCTTGGTGCCAAGGTTTCGGGCAGTGTTTCAAAGAAGACGAGCTATCTGGTCGCCGGCCCCAAAGCAGGCTCCAAGCTCACCAAAGCCGAACAGCTAGGCGTACCCGTGTTGGACGAGGATGCACTCGAGCAGATCTTGGCTACTGGTGAGGTGCCGGAGGCGTAATGGATATAGAGAATCGCAATTGCTCGCAGGCGGAAGGGCGCACGAAGCACGCCCAAGGGCAGGCAAAAGAGCACCTGATGGCGCGAATTCGCATTGCGGAACGTGAGCGCTTGGCAGGTGCGTCTCGCGATGCTTTTGAGGCGTTGACCGAGCTAGAGACGAGGTTCGGTCTAGCCTAGCGATACGGGCACCGTGATTTGCGTCACGTAGGTCGCCGGGTCGTCGCTGATGATGTCATCGATAAGGGCGATCTCGCGCGAAGGCCCGGCGGGTGTCAGGCAGTGCTCGCGCATATAGCCGAGCAGCTGCTCGTAGCGCGGACCCGCTTGCCCGTGCGTGCCGCGGAAGCTTATAGTCAGGCAGCGTGCGGCGGGCCGTGTCTCGACATCGCCCAGGTATTCATCGGTATCGTCGAGCAGCAGAAAGACCTCGTCGTAGCCATCAAAGTCGCCGGCGGCCAGACGCTCGGCGCCAATCCCAACGCCCAAGTTGCCCAGGAAGACAAAGGTCTCGTGCTGGCCCTTCTGCAATTGACGAATCTGCCACTCCAGCGCATAGGCGTCGGTAGGGTTGACGCGTTCGCGCAGCACGGCGCAGCGAAGTTCGGGCGCATCGATTGTGCAAATGGTATCGAGCTTGGTGTTCAAGGCATCGTGCAGCAGCGCAAGCCGGTTATCGATCTTGCGCGACACGCGCTCCAGCTCGCGGCGCTTGCGCTCGATGAGCTCCTGCTGCTGAGCTAGCTGCCGCTGCATGAGGTCCACATCGCGCGTGGTCACGAACTCGCGAATCTGCGCCAACGGCAAGTCGAGAACACGCAGGTGGCTGATGGTGTTGAGGGTGGAGAGCTGCCGCGATCCGTAGTGGCGGTACCCGCTCACCGGATCGATGTGCGCCGGGTCCAGCAAGCCCATCTGCTCGTAATGGCGCAGCGTGCCCACACTCAGATTAAACAGGCGTGCAACTTCGCCAATGCGGAGCAGGCCCTCAGTATGTTCACTTGGCATGTCGGTCACAGGACCGCTCCTTTCGGCAAAAAGCAGGGGAGGGGCGTCAGACTCGCGTTGCCCCGCTACGCCACCAGCTTGTCAAAAGCCCCGCGCCGGTTGAGCACGGTAAACGCGACAACACAGATGACTGCCGACAAAATCGATCCGCACGGCGAAGCGATGCCCATGGGAAACAGCGTGTCGGAATAGGCGTTCGACAGCAGCCACGCGCCCGGCACGCGAATGAGCGCCACGGCCAGCACGTTGTGCGCAAAGCCGATGTAGCTCTTGCCGTATGCAGCGAAAAAGCCACTAAAGCAAATGTGGATGCCGGCAAAAATCGCGTCGAAAATGTAGCTGCGCATATAGCCGGTGCCGGCCGCGACCACCGCGGAGTCCTTGGCAAAAAAGCCAATAAACGCCGGCGCCACCAGCCACATCAGCACCGTGATCAGACAGCCGTACACCACCGAGATCGTCATGGCGTCCTTAAGCACCTGACGCGCGCGGTCGCCCTTGCCCGCGCCGGCGTTTTGCGCCGTGAGCGCGCTGACAGTGGCGCCCATGGAACTCGGCACAATGAACAAAAAGCTGATCATCTTCTCGACCAGGCCCACGGCAGCGGCGTCGACCAGGCCACGATGGTTGGCGATGACGGTGATAAACATAAACGCCACCTGGATGCAGCCGTCCTGCACGGCCACGGGCACGCCGATCTTAAGAATGCTGCCGAGCACCTCGGGCTGGGGGCGCAGGTCGCTGCGCTTAACGTGGATGTTCGTGCGACGGCTCTTGAGCCACACGAGCGCGAGGGCAACGCTTGCCGTCTGGGCGGTTACTGTGCCGAGCGCCGCACCCACGGGGCCGAGTCCCATGTGGCCGATAAATAGAAAGTCGAGCGCGATGTTGATGATGCACGCCACGCCGATCACGTACATAGGCGAGCGCGAATCGCCCAGCCCGCGAAAGATGGCCGAGAGAATGTTGTACGCGGCGATAAACGGAATGCCGACAAAGCAGATACGCAGGTAGGCGGCGGTGCCTTCGACTGCCTCGGCCGGCGTGCCAATGAGCGCCACGATTTGCGGGCACAGTGCGAGCAGGACAGCGGCCAGCACCACCGAGACGCCCATAAAGAGCGTGATGGTGTTGCCGATGGCGGTCTCGGCGCGATCGAAACGGCGCGAGCCCACAGCGTGGCCGACGATAACCGTAGTTCCCATGGCCAAGCCCACGAGCGTCACGGTAATGATATAGAGCGTCTGCGCGCCATTGCCCACGGCAGTGATGCCGGCGGCGCCGCTAAACTGCCCCATCATGTACAGGTCGGCCATACCGTAGAGCATCTGCAAAAAGTACGAGAGCATATAGGGCAGGGCAAAGACCGCGATGGTCTTAAGGACATTGCCGCGTGTGAGGTCGTGTTCCATGGGCGGGGCTTTCTGGCTGGGTTTGTTTACGTACCAGTGTAGTGAAAACCCTATAACGATTGTAGAGTCAAGGTTTGTGATGACGCCGGAGCGAAAAAGTCTCGCGCACCATTATTCCGAGTGAATATGGACACACATCACGAGAACTCGCCGCCGGCGCTAACCTTGCAGAAAACGATTTCGGAATACTTGACACCATTATTCGGCGCGCAATAATACGTGCGTTTGCGAACAACGTTTGATGGGGGTTGAACCTGCGTGCGCAATCTCAAAATACTGTTTTCCTATCTAGGGGCATACCGTCGCGATGCCATCCTCGGCGTGTTCTTTGTGTCGGTCGAGACGGTGCTCGAGCTGTTTATCCCGGTCATCATGGCCAACATCATCGATGTGGGCGTGCCTGCGGGTGATATCAACTACATGCTGCTGCAGGGCGCGTACATGTTGGTGTGCGCTGCGCTTTCGCTGGTACTGGGCTTGGGTTATGCCCGCACGTCCGCCCGCGTTGCCTCGGGCCTAGGCGCCAACCTGCGCGAGGCCGAGTACAAAAAGATTCAAACGCTCGCCTTTGGCAACCTGGACAACTACGACGCCAGCTCGCTCGTCACCCGCATGACCACGGACATCACCGTTATCCAAAATGCTGTGGGCAACGGCTTTCGCCCTATGGTGCGCGGCCCGGTGACGCTTATCGTCGGCCTTATCTACGCGCTGATGCTGTCGCGCCCGCTCGCCACCGTCTTTGCGATCATCTTGCCCGTGCTGGCAATCGTACTGGGCGTCATCACCTATCGCGTGAGCCCGCTCTACCGCCAACTCCAGACCTCGATGGACCACCTCAACGGCGTGGTACAGGAAGACCTCACCGCCGTGCGTGCCGTCAAGGCGTATGTGCGTGCCGAGCACGAGGAGGCCAAGTTCGACACCGTCAATACCGAGCTCGCCGGCACTGCGACGAAGACCTTTGGCAACGCGGTGCTCAACCTGCCGGTGTTTCAGCTGTCGATGTACGTGGCTGCGCTCTCCATCCTGTGGATTGGCGGCCGCATGATTCTCGCCGGCAAGCTGGGCGTGGGCTCGCTCACGGGCTTTATGAGCTACGTGCTGCTGATCATGAATTCGCTCATGATGATTTCCAACGTGTTTTTGCTGCTCACGCGCGCTCTTACGAGTGTGGGCCGTATCGCAGAGGTGCTCGATGAGGAGCCCTTTATCGCCAACCCCGCGGGAGACCTCGCGATTGCGGCGCCAGCGGATGGCAGTATCGAGTTTCGCGACGTTTCCTTTAAATACCGCGCGGATGCAGCCGAGGATGTGCTCGAGCATATCGACCTTCGCATCGAGAGCGGCTCGACGGTGGGCATCCTCGGCGGCACGGGTTCGGGCAAGAGCTCGCTTGTGCAGCTGATTGCGCGCCTGTACGACGCCACCGAGGGCGCCGTGCTTGTGGGTGGACGCGACGTGCGCGACTACGACCTCGCAACTCTACGCGACGCCGTGGGCATTGTGCTGCAAAAGAATGTGCTGTTTACGGGTACCGTGCGCGAGAACCTGCAGTGGGGCAATCCGCAGGCGTCGGACGATGAGCTCCTCGCGGCTTGCCGCGCGGCGTGCGTGGACGAGTTCCTTGATCGCATCGGCGGGCTGGACGGCGAGTTGGGCCAAGGCGGCGCCGGTGTCTCGGGTGGCCAGAAGCAACGTCTGTGCATCGCGCGCACGCTGCTCAAGCATCCGCGCGTGCTCATTTTTGATGACTCCACCAGCGCGGTCGATATGGCGACCGACGCAAAGATTCGCGAGCACATCGCTCGGATTCCCGATGCGACCGTGCTCATCATCGCCCAGCGCATCGCGAGTGTCATGGATGCCGATCGCATTGTGGTGTTGGACGACGGTCGTGTCCACGGCGTGGGCACGCACGAGGAGCTGCTGGCGGGCGACAACATCTACCAGGAGATTTACGCCTCGCAGATGGAGTTTGCGGGGAACGCGGACGCCGGCGATGGCAACGACGGTGGCTGCGCGAATGATCCATTTTCCTCTGTCGCATGCGGATCACCCTTGGAAGGGGGTGAGCGCCATGCCTAAGACCGCAGCCCAAGCACGCCCGGCCGACCTCAAGCGCACTGTGCGTCGCTTGCTCTCCTACATGGGGCATGCCAAGTTCTCGTTGCTCGCGGTGGGCGTGCTCGCCTCCGTCGCCGCCATCGCGAGCCTCGCCGGCACCTACATGGTGCGTCCCATCGTTAACGGTTTGGCCACGGGCGGGGAGGAACTGCTTGCCAAGCAGGTTATCCTGACGGCGATCATCTACGCCGCGGGCGTGCTCTCGGCCCTGGGCTACTCACAGATCATGGTGCGCGCGGCCCAACACGTGGTGTCCGATATTCGCCGCGACCTGTTCGCGCACATCCAGACGCTGCCGCTCAGTTATTTTGACAGCACGCGCTCGGGCGACATCATGAGTTTTTTCACCAACGACGTCGACACCGTCTCCGAGGCGCTTAACAACAGCTTTGCCAACGTGATTCAGGCCGCCATTCAGGTTGTGGGCACCACGGCTATGCTCATCATCCTTAACTGGCAGCTCACGATTATCACACTCGTGTGCGATGCGGCCATTGTGCTGTATGCGCGCTACTCGGGCGCGCGCTCTAAGCGTTTCTTTGCTGCCCAGCAGGCATCGCTTGGCGACCTGGACGGATATATCGAAGAAATGGTCTCGGGCCAAAAGGTCATCAAGGTCTTTAACCGTGAGGCAGCGAATGTCGCCGGCTTCACCTGCCGCAACGACGAGCTTCGCCGCACCGGTACCGCCGCCGTGAGCTATGCCAACTCCATGGTGCCCATGACCGTCGTGATTGGCTATGTCAACTATGCCATCGTCGCCGTGGCGGGCGGCATGCTCTGCATCAAGGGGCTCGCCGATGTGGGCGCACTTGCAAGCTACCTGGTCTTTGTGCGCCAGGCCGCCATGCCCATCAACCAATTTACGCAGCTCGGCAACTTCTTGCTCAACGCGTTGGCCGGTGCCGAGCGCCTGTTTGCGGCTATGGACCTTGAGCCCGAGGTGGACGAGGGCTGCGTGGAGCTGGTGCAGACGGGCGACGCCGCGTGGGCGTGGAAGATTCCCGAGGGCCAGGGCGTGGGCGCGTACGGGCACTTGCATGACGTGGCAGCCGTTGATGAGTCGGGCCGCGCGGTGGCCGCCGACGGCACCGAGCTCACGTGCGGCTTGGTCCCGCTTGCCGGCGACGTGCGCTTCCATGCCGTGGACTTTTCCTACGTGCCGGGCGCCCGCGTGCTCACGGACCTCAACCTGTTTGCCAAGCCGGGGCAAAAGATTGCGTTTGTGGGCTCCACGGGCGCCGGCAAGACGACCATTACCAACCTCATCAACCGCTTCTACGAGGTCGATGACGGCGAGATCACGTACGACGGCATCGACGTCAAGCACATTGCCAAGGCCAGCCTGCGCGGGTCGCTCGGCATTGTGCTGCAGGACACGCACCTGTTTAGCGGCACCATTGCGCAGAACATCCGCTTTGGCAAGCTCGACGCGACCGACGAGGAGGTGCGCGCCGCTGCCGAGGCCGCCTGCGCCGACTCGTTTATCCGCCGCCTGCCGCGGGGCTACGACACACCGGTCACGGCCGACGGCGCCAACCTGTCGCAGGGCCAGCGTCAGCTGCTCGCCATCGCGCGCGTGGCCGTCGCCGATCCGCCGGTGCTCATCCTGGACGAGGCCACGAGTTCCATCGACACGCGTACCGAAAAGCTCATCGAGCGCGGTATGGACCGCATCATGCGCGGTCGCACCACGTTTATGATCGCGCACCGCCTGTCCACTGTCCGCGACGCCGACGCCATCATGGTCCTCGAACACGGCCGCATCATCGAGCGCGGCACGCACGAAGAGCTGCTCGCCCAGCACGGCGAGTACTGGCAGCTGGCGCATGGCTTAAAAGAGCTGGATTAACCCGTTCGAGCACGATGCTTTGATCCCTCCGTGCCCCTCACTTCGCCTCAAACCATCACAACATTCGACGTTTTTTGCCAAAAACGGGAAAAGCATCGAATGTTGTGATGGTTTTTCTGCCACTCGACCGGGTGGAATCGCTTTCTTGCGCACGAAGGTGTGCGAACCCGTGAGCAGGGGAATAAGGTTGGTTATCCGACTCCATTGGAGGGCTCATGGACCTGCCGATCGTCCTGTCCCATAAGACTGCCTGGCTGTACCACAACGTGGCGCGCCCGTCCGAGCCGCTCTCGCGAGCAAGCAGCCTATACGATGAGGACTCGCTTGCTAACGAGGCGGAGCCGACCGCGAGCCTGCCCAAACTGGGACTCGATGCCAAGGGGCTGAGGGCTTCAACGGCAGTTGGGATCGTTACCGACTATCTGGTTTCGCTCGGTATTCCACGAGAAGAGCTCGATCATATCGATACGCTCGTCAACTTCGATTTTGAGCGCTCGACGCCGGCTGGATTTAGGTGCCACGTGTTTGGAGCGCCGGTACCTCCAGGCCATCTTATCGAGGTGGCGGAGGGCCTTCTAGTGGTTGATGAGGCCATGTGCTTTGTCCAAGCGGGTTCGTGGATGAGTGAGCCCGAGCAGCTGGAATATGGCTACGAAATCTGCGCTCGATACCATTTGAATCATCTGTCGACAGGCGATTATATCGAGATGGGGCAGAGGTATACCGTTGCCGACTTGATTGCTTATTGCAATGAGAACCGATCTCGTCAGGGGGCCATACGCGCGGCCGCCGTGCTCAAGCGCGTGCACGATGGCGCGCGATCGCCCATGGAGACGGCCACTGCAATCATGGTCGTAGCAAAACGTTCTCAGGGAGGGCTGGGATACGCCAAGGTTGAGCTCAACCATCGGGTGGATGTTCCCAACGAGTTCAAGTATCTCGCAAAGGCCGGGTATTTCGAGATCGACGTATATGCGCCTGCAAGCGGTACGGGGATTGAATACAACGGCTCGGACCATCTTGATAAACAGCGCAGCGCGTCGGATGCGGAGCGTATGACCGTGCTGAGTGCGCTGGGCTTTAGGATGATCGTCCTCACCGGGACTCAGTTTGCCCATCAGCTGCAATTGCATCGGGCGATGAACGCCATCGCACTCGCAATTGGTCTCAAGTGCGACCGAAGCGAAGCGTTCCAGAAACGTCAGAACGACCTGCGAGAATTCGTGATTCGACACTGGGACGGCGGCCTTTAGGGGCGCTTTGGTCCTTCTACGGGGTACCGTGGGCAGGCAAACCATCACAGCATTCGACGTTTTTTGCCAAAAACGGGAAAAGCATCGATTGTTGTGATGGTCTGTGCTGAGGATGGGCTTGGGAAGTCCGTTTTGCTCGAAGCGACCTGTCCTGTCGTACGGGTGTCGGCATGATTCTCTCGTGGAGTATTATGTTTTCCGAAGAATAAAACGCCGCGTGAGGGGAGGGCTGCGTGGACGGGCACGTGCAACATGACGGCTTTGGCCGCGATATCAACTACCTGCGCATTGCCGTTACCGACAAGTGCAATTTCCGCTGCATCTATTGCATGCCGGCCGATGGCGTGGCGCCCCGCGCGCATGACGAGCTGCTCAGCGCCGAGGAAATCGCCCGCTTTGTGCGCTTGGTAGCGGGGGAGGGCATTCGCCGCGTACGCCTGACGGGCGGCGAGCCGCTGGTCAGCCGCCGTATCATCCCGCTTATTCGCGACATCCGCGCGATTCCGCAGATCGAGGACATCTCGCTCACCACCAACGGCGCCCTGCTGCCCAAGCTGGCGCCGCAGCTCAAGGACGCGGGGCTTAACCGCGTCAACATCTCGCTCGATACGCTCGACCCTACGCTCTTTGGAAAGATCACGCGCTTGGGTCGGCTCGAGCAGACCATGGCTGGCATCGACGCGGCACTGGCTTGGGGCTTTGAGCCCGTTAAGGTCAACTGCGTTGTGGTGCGTCGGCTCAACCAGGATGTGGCGGCCCTTGCGCGGCTCACGCTTGACCGCCCCATCCACCTGCGCTTTATCGAATATATGCCCATCGGCGACGAGCACACGAGCTCGCATTGCGCTGTGGACCCGCATGCGCCCGCGCTCAATCCCGAACTGTGGGACGCGAGCGATACCGTGCCGAGCGACGAGCTGCGGGCGCGCATCAATGCCGGGGCCGCGGCGGCGGGTCTGGGCGAGCTCGAGCCGCTCGGCATCAACGACGCTCCTGCCGGCGCGGGCCCTGCGCGCTATTGGCACTTTCCGGGCGCGGCGGGAACGGTTGGCTTTATTAGCGCCATGTCCAACCATTTTTGTGCGAATTGCAATCGTCTGCGCCTGACGGCCGATGGCAACGTGCGTCCGTGCCTGTTCAGCGATGCCGAGTATTCGGTGCGTGAGGCGCTGCGCCGTGGTGATGATATGCAGGTACTTTCGATTTGGCGCGATGCCGTGGCCCACAAACCGCAGGAACACGCGATAATTGAGGGCACGCAACGATTTATGTCCCAAATCGGAGGATGATCATATGGCCAAGAGCAGGTACGCCGACGCCACCAAGGCCGCTCGCAGGGCCGCGATGTCTGCTCACAAAGTCACGGCTGCGGCGAATGCTGGCAACGCCGACGCGCCCGCGCAGCCGACTGCCAGCGCTGCCATCGAGCCCGCCCGCGACGCCCGTCGCGACGAGCTGACGCACGTGGACGCCAAGGGCGAGGTACGCATGGTCGACGTGTCCGACAAGGCCGAGACCCATCGCATCGCCATCGCCGAGGGCACCATCCTCATGCATCCTGAGACGCAGGCCATGGTGCTGCAGGACCGCGCCAAAAAGGGCGATGTGCTCGCCTGCGCGCGCGTGGCGGGCATCATGGCCATTAAACGCACGAGCGACATCATCCCCATGTGCCATCCGCTGCTCATTACCAAGAGCAAGTGCGACATTGCGCCCATCGCTTCGGCGGGGACGCCGGCCGAGGACGTGCCCGAGGGCTGGGCGCCGGCGCGCGCGGACGGGCAGGTTGGCTTTCACGTACTGGTTACGGCCGGCGTGACGGGCAAGACGGGTATCGAGATGGAGGCCCTGACCGGCGCGAGTGCCGCGTGTCTGACCATCTATGACATGTGCAAGGCGGTCGATCGCGGCATGGAGATCGTCGACGTGCGCCTGCTGCACAAGGAGGGCGGCCGCTCGGGCATATGGGATCGTGCCGAACGCCAGGCCGCTGCTGTTGAGGCTGTGGCCGCTGACGGTGCCGCGCCCGCGAGCGCACCCGTCGCCGTCGCGCCCGCAGCTCCGGCACCGGCCGTCCCCGCGATCGCGTTTATCGGCTACCAAAACTCGGGCAAGACCACACTTGTCGAGAAGGTTATCGCCGAGCTCACCCGCCGCGGCCTGCGCGTGGGTTCGCTCAAGCATCATGGGCATCACGGCTTTGATATCGATGTACCCGCTAAGGATACCTGGCGCCATCACCAGGCCGGATCCAAGCACGTGGGCCTCATCTGCGCCACGCGCTGGGCGGAGTACGCCGACACGCGCGAGGAGGACGAGATGCCCGCGCGCGAGCTGCTGTCGCGCTACAACGATGTCGACGTGGTGATCATCGAGGGCTACAAGACCGAGGGCTTCGACAACATCGTGGTCGCGCGCTCCGGTGTCGACCGTCTGCGCGGCAAGAGCTCGCTCGACCTGGTCGACGGTCACACGCTGGCCCTTGCCTGCAACGAAGCCCTGGCACGCCAGGCCTTCGACGCCGGCTTTGCGACCCGAGCCATCAACATCAACGACGCCCGAGCCATCTGCGATCTCATCCAAGATTATCTGGCCTAAAACCTGCCAAAAAAGACAGGTTAATTTGGCAGGTTTTATCTGGGCAAACGTCATTTCCACCACAAAGGGGCCAGGCACCTTTGTGGTGGTTTTTGTTTAAGTAGATGTGTGGGACATGCCTTACAATCTACCAAGTAGTTCATGACGGGCGAAAAACGGAGAGAAGGGGCTCTTGATGCGTCCTTAATGTTTCATGCGGATAGATTGATTTGACAGACGGTGGCGAATGCCCGCCGTCCGTATTCGTATGAAACAAGGAGTCTCCATGCTCGCCTCTCTTTTCTCAAAGCCTCAACCATCGCTGTCCGTGCAGGCCAAGCGCCTGGTGGCGATGCGCTTTCTCATCTACACCGGTTTTCAGACCAGCTACTTTATCGGCGTTATCGGAACGCTCACCTATGCAGACGATGCCTCGGTCGTTGCGACGTCGCTGGCCGTCCTCTTTATGAACGTCTTCGTAATCTTGGGGTCCTTTGCGGGTGGCGCTGCGCTCGACGCCTGGGGCCCGCACCGTCATTTCTTGCTGAGCATCGTGGGCACGCTGGCAACCGGCGCGGCGATCCTCGTTTTTGGTAGCGCGACCGGCATCGTCCTGCTCGGCGCGGTGCTCCTGGGCTTTGTGATGGGGTTCGCCCAGCCCATCGCCACATCCTATCCGGCCTACCTTACCGACGATCCTGTCGAGCTCAAAGACATCAACTCCGCCATCGCCATGTTTTCAAACGTGAGCATCATCGTTGGTCCCACGCTGGGTGGCTTTGTCGCGGCGGCTGCGTCGTCGCGCGCGGTGTTCGTGCTCATGATGCTCTTTACAGTGCTGGCACTCGTTGCCGGTTGGGGCTTTAGGCCGCAGACCAGCCATGTCGCCGGGGATGCGGATGCCGATTCGGCAGAGGAAGGGGAGTGTGCGGGACAAAGCCCCGACCCCAACACATCTTCCCGCGCCACCTTCGCGACCAGCATCAAGACGGTCTTTACCAATAGCGTTCTCGCCCTGCTGTTCTGCATTATTTTCCTTTCGAACTTTGGCTACGGTGCCTTCGACCCGCTGGAGTCGTTCTTCTACCGTGATGTCCTGCACGTCGGTGTCGAATGGATGGGCTGGCTCTCGTCGGCCAGCGGTGTGGGCGCGGTGCTGGGCGCCGTCCTCGCGCTCCGCTTGCCGCCGCACCTGGTCAACCTTAAAACCCTGCTCGTGGCGCTCATGTCCGTGGGCCTGGGAAGTTTGCTCTATGTGGGGACACCGTACGTGGGTGTAGCCCTCGTCGGCCAGATTGCACTGGGCATAGCTTGGGGCATCGTCAACCCGCTCCACAACACGATCGTGCAAACGACGGCCCCGCTCGAGCAGCTCGGTCGCGTGAACTCGGTCATGGGCTTTGGCAATATGTTCGCCGGCGTGGCCCCGCTGGCTATTGCCCCGTGGCTGGCGGCGACGTTTGGTGTGCAGCAGACGCTCATCGGAGCGGGCATGGTCGTGACGGCGGTTCCCGCGGCGCTGCTGTTGTTTGGCCGCCGGCACTTGAATCGTGCTGCAAAGCAGTAAAAACCATCACAACATTCGATGAAAATCGCGATTTTGCCGAAAAGCGTCGAATGTTGTGATGGTTTCGCCGCGGGTCCGGCCACCACAGGGGGGCAGGCACCTTTGTGGCGATTGGGTCCCAACGGCCTGCGCCTTGGTATACCATGTACGCCGTTCGCGAATACACCCCACACCGCCGCACAACCCAGAAAGGCCCCCATGGACACCACCTTCAGCCACATCAAAGCCGTGTTCTGCGATATCGACGGCACGCTGCTCACGAGCCAGCACACGGTGTCCCCGCGCACCGTGGCGGCGATCCGCGCACTGCGCGAGCGCGGCGTGCTCTTTGGTCTGTGCACCGGGCGCGACGCCCATGCGACCGAGGCCATGTACGAGCTCTGGGGCATCGAAGGCCTGGTGGACGTGCTCGTGGGCTGCGGTGGCGCCGAGGTCATCGACCGCGCGTACGACATCAACGAGCTGAGCTATCCGTTGCCGGGCGAGACCATCGCGCGCATCTGCGAGCACATGGCGGACCTTCCGGCAACGCCCGTCTGCCCCCGAGACGGCGTGTTCTACGTGCCCGAGAGCAACGCGTGCGTCGAGCACCTGTCGCGCGTCGACGGCGTGCCCTACCAGGTGGTCGATTTTGCCGAGTTCTTGCGCGAGCCGCAGCCCAAGGTGATGTTTACCATGGCGCCCGAGGTGATGCCGCGGGTGATTGAGCGGGCGTCGACGTTTGCCGATGACACTGTTAAGGCGGCGGCTCTGCAAACCACGCAGCGGCTCTACGAGTTCATGGATCCGCGCGTGTCCAAGACGCGCGGCCTTGTGCGCGTGGCGGAGCTCAACGAAATGGAGCTCCAGGACGTCTGCGTGTTTGGCGATGCGGACAACGACACCTGCATGGTGGCTGACGCCGGCGTGGGCGTGGCCATGGCAAACGGCAGCGATGCCACCCGTGCCGCCGCCGACTTTGTGACCGCGAGCAACGACGAGGACGGCATCGCGATCTTTATCGAGGAGCATCTGCTGTAGCGCCGGAGGAGAACCACCGCAAAGGGGGCAGGCATCTTTGTGGTGGCTTCAGGCGATTTGGGCGAATTGATACCGAAAATCTGTGTGAAAATTCAGATATGGTTGTCTGAACATTACATTTCTAACCACCGATGAGTTAAAGATATTCCCATCAATTTGGTAGTCTATTCCTCCCGGTTAATGACCTACCGCTCACGGTCGATTTTCGACCGTTCACAGGATGCTTGCTCTTGAGCAAAATGTTGTGCAAATAAATTAAATGCTATTAAAAAACTGATAACTAACTTAATTACCAGTAGAAACAGATATTTCAGAGCGAATAAACGAAGGCAAATCTGAGTAAATGTCAAGAGAATTGAGAACTGGCTACAAAAATGTCGGTTTTGTTGCTCGGATGTTTAAACAATAGTTACAATAGTATTACTACGCGAGCGCAATTACAGATTGCGCAGATACGTTTGATAGTGAAAGAGCAAGATCGCGGTCTCTTGGGGAGGAGACATCGATGAAAGCGAATTCGGACAAATCTAAGCAGAGTAAAAAAGCGACGCGTCGTGTACTGGCAGGCGTTTTGTGCGGAGCCTCCGTTTTGAGCCTGGTACTGTCGCTCGTCATGCCTCCGATCTCGCAGGCCATTGCCAACGATGCCCAGACAGTTTCTACCGAGGAAACTGTGATGGGGGGGGGTCCTCAAGTGAGTCTACTGGTGTAGACAACACTACCAACGGGGATACCGAAAACCAGAATAGTGACGCTATTGAGGGTGGCGAAGCCGATCCTTCAAATGGTGTTGAGCAGGTTCAGCCTGAAGGTAAGCTGCAGGCCGAAGATGGCGAGTTGTCGGATGGCAATACCGTAATGCTGGCTGCGGAAGGCGGGCAGACTAAAACGGAATCCACTGAAATACGAACAGCTGACGACTTGAAAAAACTGGCGAATGCAAGCGGTGTTGCAAGCTTCAAGCTTATGAATGATGTCGAGACCAGCGAGACGATCACGCTCAACAACGGCAGCAATATCACGCTGTATTTAAACGACTGCAAAATTAAGCATACAAGTCCGAGCCAGCCCCTATTCAACATAACCGGCGGCGCAACGCTGACCGTCAAGGATAAAGAACCAACGGATGATCAACCTATTGGAAGCCCTCAAACGGATCAACCTATTGGAAGCCCTCAAACGCTGAGTGACCAGGGTCAGAATCTGACTGCCGCTAATTACGGCAAGAAAGCCGAGCCGGTGGGTTACGATTCCAATGGCATTCCGGCTAACCTTATCTACTACGTAACCGAATCGGTCGCAAACGGAACCCGTACAACCGAGACTCTTAAGGCGTATAAGGCTAATATCCAGGGTGCCATCGTGGCGTGCGGCGGCGATAATGCTTATGGTTTGAAGCTTGTCAACCTTTTCGACGGTGGTCACTTCAACCTCGAGAGTGGCACACTTACGCAGAAGCAGGGCGATCACGTCGGTAATCTGATCTATGCCGAGAACGGTTCAACTGTCACCATGAACGGCGGCTACATTTGCGGCGCCGATACGGGAGACTCGGGTGCTGGCGCCGGCATCAAGGTGTCAAATTATAAAGGCAAACGGTCAACTTTTAAAATGACCAACGGTGTAATCGCCGGCAATACTGCTTCTAGCGGTGCTGGCGTTTTTGCAGAGGACTACGTTAATGCCTCCGAGGCGAATAAAGATAACGAATTTACTAGGGGTCATCCTACAGTCGAGATGACTGGTGGCATAATTACCGGCAACTACACACGCGATTCTGTCGACGGCCTTGGCGGTGGCATCTTAGCTTCGGGCGGTAGTGTGACCGTTTCTGGTGGCTATATCACTAACAACAAATACGCTAAGTATTGCCGCAACGATGGCTGGGGTTGTCATGGCGGCGCTGGGCTTGCTGCCAATAACGGCGCCAATGTCACTATTTCTGGTGGCCAGATTACCGGCAACTACTCCGAGGAAGCCGGCGGCGGTGTTTATGTCACGGATGTCAACCGTAATACTCAACCCCGTACGGGTATGGCGTGGCTGAAAATCACGGGAGGAATTATTGCCTCTAACGTGAGCTACCGATCTGAAGGTGCCGGCATTCGAGTGGGCCAGATGGTTGACGCGATGATTAACGGCACTGGAGGCAATAAAGTCTATATCACTAACAATCACTGCATGTCTCGCTTTGACTGGGGCGGTGGCGGCATCTTTGTTCAGGGAAACTCGGATGAGGGTAAGGAAAAGACCGCTGGTAGATTATTTGTATACAACTCGTACATTAGCAGCAATACCGCTGGCGGCTATGGCGGCGGTGTAGCAGTCTGCCCCACGGGCAAGACGTTGGTAACGAACACTGAGGGCACGGCAATCTTTGGCAATTTGTCTGCTCGCGATGAGCACAGTGCCAATGGTTACGATAAGACAAATGGCACTGGTAATGATGGTACGCCCCATCTTTCAGCTGGTGGTGCTGATGGTACTAATAAGACTGAAGATCAAGAGGCATACAACTCGAAGGATTTTCGCACGTACGGTCATGCCGATTTCTTCCTCGCAGCGACAGGTCACACAACGCCGGTCGCAGTGGTAAGCGGCAAGATGCTTGGCGATATAGACGCCAAGTATTCGGGAAGTATTGAGCTAAAGGGTCCCATTACCATCCCCGCCAACGGTGTTGCTCAGGTAAAAAATAGCATCGGTCTGACTTCGGGTGTTAGCGCCACGGATAAAGCGGTGATTGAGACATTACAGAATAATAAAGTGACAACTTTCATCACGGACAACTACTCCTGGAACCATGGTGGCGGCATCATGTCGAATGGCGACTTGTACCTAGGCGAGCCTGCGGATACGTACGTCTACCCGAGCCTTAAGTTGAAGGCAACCAAGGAGTTGGACGGCCGCGGCCTCAAAGATAAGGAGTTCACCTTTACGGTTTATCGCAAGGACTCCGGTACTGCGAAGGCGCCTTCTTGGAAGAATGATAAATTCGACAAAGGTGACTGCGAGCCTGTCGAATCTGTCCCGAATAGCGCTGACGGCAACATCGCCTTTGACCTTAGCGAAGACGTTCGCAAGCAGCTTCTTAATAACGAAAACGTTCGCAAGCAGTTCTTAGCGAATGGTGCTGCCGAAATTACATACTACTTGGTCGAAGATGCGGGCAAACTTCCTGGTGTCATATACGATCGTGCTGTATATGAGATTAAGGTGACAGTCAAATACACGTCGACTGTACTTATGTCTGTTCCGATACAGGGAAAGACGGATGAGTTTAAAAATCTTAATGTCTATAGCTACACGATTGATCGTGTGGACGTGACTAAGAATCCTGGGGGTTCAGCTAGCTCGCCGAGGACTGCGTCAGTAGATGCTAATGGGTATTATTCGATCGTCGACTCCAGCAGCGCAACCTCCACCAACAAGGCAACCTTCACCAACAAGTACGACCCTGAGGTTTCTTGGACTCCTGAGGCGACTAAGGTCGTTGAGGGTGGCGAGATGAAGGAGTTTACACTTCAGCTTGCGAAAGACAGCAAATTTGACAACATCATCGGTACTGCCGTGACCTCTGCTGGTGAAGATACGGAGCAGACGCTTTCGTTCAAGGACACCACTGATAACAATAAAAAGGTTGAGCTCAAGTACTCGCTTTCTGATATCAGGAATAATCCCGACGACCCGGGTGGTTCTTTCAAGACCTTTACGTACTATGTGCGCGAGGAAACCGACGGTTCGCAGTTCTCGCACTACACGTACGACCAGTCGGTCTATGAGTTCACGGTTGAGCCAACGTATGACGCCAAAAAAGGAGAGATCAAATGTAGGGTTACCTACAGGAAGGGAACCGTTGACCCCGGCGGTACGTGGACAGACACCGATAATAAGGACCACGAGTTTCCCGACACTACCCCCACCTTCACCAACACCTACTCCACCTCTTTACCCCTTTCTGGTATGTCGGGCGTCACTCTGACGTACCTTGCCGGCGCGGCGGTGCTTTGCGCTGCTGCGGCCTGGATGCACATTCGTCGTAAGGCGAATGCGAAGGGAGGTAAGCGTCGTGAATAAGAAAGTTTGCTCCTTCCCGATCTTGTTTGCGCTGCTTGCCCTCCTGATCGGCACCTGCGCGGTTGTGTTCCCCGCTTCCGCGCAGGCCGCGCCGACCTCGACCGGTTCCATCACGGTGAGCGGCACCGTGGCGCGCAGCTACGATGCCTACCAGATCTTTAGCGCCAACGTCGTCGACGGCGACAGCGACGCCAAGATCGCTACCGACCTCGCCTGGGCAAGCGACGCCGTGCGCGACGCCGCGCTGCCCGTGCTGCACAGCGCTGGCATGCCCAAATCCCAGACCACCGCGCAGGAAGCTGCCGAGTGGCTCAACACCGATTCCCACCTTACGAGCGCGCTGAGCGCACAGCTCGCTCGTTCCCTCCAGAGCTCTGATGCCGAGTCCGTGCCCCTTAACGCGGGCACGACGGCCGAGCTGTCCTGTGGCTACTGGCTCATCGTCGCCGACGACGCCGCCATCGCCCAGGGTGAGGCCGGCACCGCGCCGATTATGGCCCTGGTCGGCGGCAGCGCCGTCACCGTCAAGCCCAAGGCGGCGACGCCCAAGGTCGCCAAGCATGTGCTGGAGGACAGCACCGCCGCATGGCAGAAGGCCGCCGACGCCACGGTCGCCGACGACCTGTACTGGCGCCTTTCGGCCACGGTTCCGGCGGGGCTCACGGCCTACGACACCTATACGGTGCGGTTCGTCGACACCATGAGCGCGGGGCTCGACCCCTCCAAGGTCGCCGCGAGCATGCGCGTGTACGTGGCGGCGGGCGCGGACGGCGGCTTCGACGCCGTCCAGACCAGCAAGGACGGCCGCGCCGGCACCGAGCCCGCGAAGGGTTGGACCGACATCACGGCCCAGTGCGCCACCAAGGTAGCGGCCGACGGCAAGAGCTTCACCGTGCGCACCGGCGACCTGATCGCCGCGCTCGGCGGGGCCGACGCCTTCACCGCGGGCGCCCGCGTGGTCGCCGTGTACAACGCGCCGCTCAACAGCGCATGCAGCCACGGCATCGCTAAGGGCAACCCCAACGAGGTCTACCTGCGCTACCCGCGCTCTCCCTTTGCCGACCAGTCCGGCGATGCCGGCTTTACCCGCACGCCGAGCGACGATGCGTGCGCCTACACCTGGGATCTCGCGCTCACCAAGCGCGGCAGCGACGGTGACAAGCCGCTGCCCGGGGCGGTCCTGAGCATCGCCGACGACCGCGGTCGCACGCTGGCGGCCGACGGCACGTGGGATGCAGAGGGCAAGGCCACCGTCACCACGGGCGAGGACGGCCGCGTGACCGTCTCGGGCGTGGACTCGGGCAAGCTGGAGGTCCGCGAGCTCAAGGCGCCCAAGGGCTACACCGCCTTTGAGGGCACGCGCTCCGTGACGGTCAAGGCTGAGGGCCTGGACGTCGACCAGGTGGCCGCCGCCAAGCCCAAACTCACTATCACGGCCGAGTCGCCCCTGCGCGCCGACAGCGCGGACGGGTCGACGGGCAGCCTGGAGGCGTCGCTCATCAACACGCCCACCGGCACACCCCCTAGCATTACCACCGGAGGCTTTATGCCCTCGACTGGCGATATGGCAATGTACGCCGCGGCCGCCGCAGCGGTCGCCGGAGCCGCGCTCATCGTGGTCGCGCTCCTGGTCAAGCGGGGAGGTGGCAGCCATAAAGAGTAGCTGGCAGCCCCACAGAGAGCGGGGCGAGACGTAGCGAAGTAGATGCTAAGACACAGACAGATGATGACCGATCGAATGAGAACTAAACGGAAAACGGAGGAAAAGAAGATGAGCATGAACAAGAACATCGCACGCCTGGCAGTAACCGCCGGCCTCACGGCGGCGTTGAGCTTCGGCGGAGTCATGGCCCCGGTGACCATGGCGTTTGCTGCGGGTGCGCCGACGGTAGCCACGGAGAAGGGTAAGGTGGCTATCACCGACGAAGCATACACCGACACGACATTCAAGGGCATTCAGATCTTCACCGCGAAGGTCACGCAGGATCAGAAGGGCGATGGGAGCTGGGATGTCTCGGCCGCTAAGACTCTTTCCGATATTAAGTGGGCTTCGGATGATGTGAAAACCCTCGTTACGACTGCGCTCAAAGACGTTCCTGGAGTACCTAACGTAAATGAAGACGCCCAGACGTGGGCGGAGTTCATCAGCACGACTCAGGGCTCTAATTATGGAGAGACTACGGCGGTTGATAATGGCACGGTTCTGGACTTGATTGCCGAGGCCTTGGAGGGGGACAAGACGCTTACTTGGACACAGCCAAGCAATTCCAGCAAGGGTAACTTTGAGAGTCTGGACCAAGGCTACTGGCTTTTCGTGACCGATGCGCCCAGTAAGACCGGCAATACTGACGTGTACACTTCGCCGATTTTCACCATTGTCGGTGGCTCTGACGTTAAGGTAGCCCCCAAGAAGAGCGTCCCCACGGTCGTGAAGAAGATCAAAAACGATGGCGGCAGTGATTGGGCCGACAAGGCCGACTCGCAGATGGGCCAGAAAGTTGAATATAAGCTGACTGGCACCGTTGCCAGCAATATCGCAACGTTCGATACTTACCATTATGAGTTCAGCGATAAGCTTTCTGACGGTCTGACGGCAGATGATAGCAGCGTCATCGTTAAAATCGGTGAAAAGATCCTTTCACCCAACACGACTCCTGGCGCCAAGACCGGTTACGATGTTTCGATTGATAAGGCAACTAACACGTTGACCGTAAAGTTTGCCGACCTCAAGACTGCTGCGAAACAAGCTAACGCGGCGCTCGACGGTAGCTCCAATGTCGTCGTCACTTACACCGCTATGCTTGATCCCATGAAGGCTACGAACGTTACTGTCGGCGACACGGGTAACGACAACGCTGTAAAACTCATTTATTCCAACAATCCCATGGGCGAAGGAACGGGTGAGTCTGTGCCCGATACCGTCCGCGACTACACCTACGCGCTCAAACTCGTCAAGGTTGACTCTGTGGAGACGGCCAAGAAGCTTGAGGGCGTAAGGTTCACCATTCAAGCCACGACTCCTGACGACGCGTCCTCCAATGGCAAGTTTGTCCAAGAGAAAGGCAATCTCGGCGCTGATGCTTATGAGTTCACGACTAATAAAAATGGCGAGATCAGCGTAGCGGGTCTCGATGCCGGCACCTACACGGTGCACGAGGTCGAGGGCAGTAACCCCGGCTACAACACGCTGAAAGACTTTGACTTCACCATTGAAGCCAATGGCCTTAAAAAGCTCGAGGGCGAGAGGCTCGATGATAACACCGACCCGAATACGCTGAAGGTAACCGCGAGGAGCAATAATCCCACCATGGTTACCCCGTCAGCCGACGGCGGCACCATCACCCTTACCGTCAAGAACGAGAAGGGCTCTGGCCTCCCGCTGACCGGTCTCAACGGCGTGACCTTCACTTGGATCGCTGGTGGCGCGGTGCTGTGCATCGGCGTGGCGCACCTCATCCGCAGCCGTAAGCAGGCCGAGGAGTCCGAGCAGGAGTAACGCTCGCTCACCCATCCCTTTGGCAGGTGGGATGTGATGGCCATGAGACTTGCGGACACTTTTCTCGTCCATCCACGTTCTTGCTTTGCCATTTTCTTTTCGGGGCAGACTCCGCACTGGAGTCTGCCCCGTTTTTTGGGATAACGCAGCCAGCCTCCATCGTCCGATGCGGGCCCGTTCGTCATCGCGTTTCTTGACTCGTATGAAGTTCGGTTTAAGGTCCGTAGGCGCACGCGCGGTGCGGACGGTGGACGGCATTTGCGTCGAAAGCGCAAATAAGAATGCCCGGGGGTCGGATCCCGGGCATTTAACAAAAGCTGAAAACTAGGCCGCCCGCGCTCTCGTACACTTACGCGGGGTACGTCGTTTTCTATTGACATTGTATCCCGAATCGCCCCGCCGATTCGGGACATTTTGAAAACGCAAACACGTCGGGCAAACGCGGACAATGCGGCCAAGCTCCTCTGGGCGGGGAACCGTGTTTGTAACTATCGAACAAATGTTTGTCAAAATCGCGTTTACCAGGCGTGGGTGCATACACTCGCAGTAAAATACCCTTGCGACGCATTCCGTGCGCGGGCGGCCGACGACTCGATCGGAGGTCCCCAAATGCTGAAATTCCTTAACGTGCTCGCCGCCCTCGCGGCGGTGGGCACGTTCGTCATCGCGTTTTTTGACTCGTATGAGGTTCGGTTTAAGGTCCGTAGGCGCACGCGCGGTGCGGACGGTAGAAGGCATTTGCGCCGCAACAAGCGCAAATAAGAATGCCCGGGGTTCGGAGCCCGGGCATTTAACAACGTCGGAAACTGGTCGCCCGCGCTCCTAAGTACTTACGCGGGGTGCGTCGTTTCCTGTAGTTATTGTATCCCGAATCGCCCCGCCGATTCGGGACATTTTGAAAACTCAAATGCGGGCCCATACTCGCACTGCGCAATGCTGCCAAGCTGCGTTGTCCGGCGCGGAAGCACGCTAATCGGCTATTATTTGTTTAGACAACTTGAGTTGTAGAGGAGTGACCGGCGATGGTGCAGGGCGCCAAACATATGAAGAGCAATAACGCCGCGGACAACGGTGGCTCAAACCCCCAGCCCAAACCTCAACCAAAACCCAAGCGCCGCCGCAAGCGACTGCCGCGCTGGGCCGACCGGCTCATCACCATCGTCATCATCCTTATTGGCGTGGGCCTTATGACCTGGCCGTGGATCTTGGACCGGCTCGAGGCCTCGGGCGTGTTCAACCAGATCAGCACCGTGTCCAGCACCGTGGACGCGCTGTCTGCCGAGGAGCGCGAGCGCATCCTGCTCCAGGCGCGCTCCTTTAACGAGCAGCTGGCTGGCAAGGCCACCGAGCTTCCCGCCGACCAGATTGAGCCCTACACCCAGCAGCTCATCTTTGACCGCGACCCCATGATGAGCTGGGTCGAGATCCCCTCCATCGACGTGAGCATGCCCATCTACCACGGCACGAGCGAGGAAATCCTTATGGCGGGCGTCGGCCACCTGGAGGGCACGAGCCTGCCGGTGGGCGGCACCTCGACGCATTGCGTGCTCACCGCGCACTCGGGCATGCGCAACCTGAGCATGTTCGACGACATCCATTCGCTGAAGCCCGGCGACCTGGTGCTGCTGCACACCATGAACAAGACGCTCGCCTACAAGATGGTGGACTCCGAGGTGGTGCTGCCCGAGGAGATGGAGTCGCTGACCATCGAGCCCGGCGCCGACAAGGTGACGCTCGTTACCTGCACGCCCTACGGCGTGAACGACCATCGCCTGCTGGTGCACTGCGTGCGCACCAAGTACAGCAAGAAGGACGTCGACAAGCAAAAGTCGCTGGCCGGCCGCCACTGGGGCAAGCGCGAGTTTGCCGTGCTCATCGTGGTCGTAGCCATTGTGCTGTTGCTGCTGGACATCGTGATCCACGCGGCCCGCAAGCGCCGCAAGGCCAAGGCCTCGGCATAGGACATTCTCCAGAACCACCACAATGGGGACAGGCACCTTTGTGGTGGCCGGGACTTCCAAACCATCACAACATTCGATGAAAATCGCGATTTTGGCGAAAAACGTCGAATGTTGTGATGGTCTTCGTTGCGGTCGGGACGGCTTTCGCTGTGGACGGGACGGTTTTCGCTATGGGCGGTGCGGTTTCGCTGCAGAACCGCCAGCCCGACGCCTGCCAGCCCGCCGCCCTCGTTACGTTTTCGCTGCATTTGGGTAAAGCACCTGCTCCAAGCGGCGTTGCCTTGTATACTAGAGCGGTTTAACTGTTATGCGGAAGGGAGCGCCTATGGCACTCAGCGAGAAAGACGTGCGCGGCATTGCCGAGTACGCAAAGATCGCACTGACCGATGACGAGCTCACCCAGATGACGTCCTACCTGAACGACGCCGTCCAGATGCTCGAGCCCGTCTTGCAATATGACTTGCCCGACGTGGAGCCCACGTTCCATCCCATCGGAAGCCTGTCCAACGTGATGGGCGATGACCTGCGCGAGCCCGAGCGCGACCTGCCGCTCGACGTTGCGCTCGAAAACGCCGGCAGCGCGCGCGACCGCTACTTCCGCGTGCCGTCCATTTTGGGAGAGGGGGAGAGCGAGTAATGGCGCTAAGCTTCGATTCCCTTACCGCCGCCCAGATCGCCGCAGGCGTTGCCGCCGGCGACTATACCGCCACCGAGGTGGCCCAGGCCTCCCTTGCCGCCATCGAGGCGCGCGAGGGCGGGGTCCAGGCATTCCTGCAGGTGGCGCCCGAGCTTGCACTCGAGGCCGCTGCGCGCGTGGATGCCGACCGTGCCGCAGGCAAGCCGCTGCCCCCGCTCGCGGGCGTGCCGCTGGCCATCAAGGACAACATGAACCTCGTGGGCACGCGCACCACCTGCGCTTCCCGCATGCTCGAGAACTACCAGAGCGTTTACACCGCTACCTGCGTCCAGCGCATGCTCGATGCCGGCTGCCTGCCCATGGGCAAGGCCAACATGGACGAGTTTGCCTTTGGTAGCTCCACCGAGAGCTCGGCGTTCCACCGCACCAACAACCCCTGGGATACCGAGCGCGTGCCCGGCGGCTCCTCGGGCGGCTCCGCTGCAGCCGTCGCCGCGGGCGAGGTCGCGCTCTCGCTGGGCTCGGACACCGGCGGCTCCATTCGCCAGCCGGCGTCGCTGTGCGGCGTGGTGGGCTTTAAGCCCACGTACGGCGCCGTGAGCCGTTACGGCGTGGTGGCCTTTGGCTCGTCGCTCGACCAGGTGGGCCCCTTCGGCCACACGGTCGAGGATGTCGCGCTGGCCATGAACGCGCTTACCGGCGCGGGCCACGATCCGTACGACTGCACCAGCCAGGATTGCGCCGTCGACTTTACCGAGCATCTCAACGACAGCATCGAGGGTAAGCGCGTGGGCATCATCCCTGCGTTTATGGAGGCCGAGGGCCTGACGCCCGAGGTCAAGGCCGCTGTTCAGCGCGCCGCCCAGGAGCTGCAGAACCAGGGTGCCGAGCTGGTCGAGGTCGACCTGCCGCACTTGGACGCCGCCATCGCCGCCTACTACGTCATCGGCCCGGCCGAGGCGTTCTCCAACCTGGCACGTTTTGACGGCATTCGCTACGGCTATCAGGAGGAGGGCTGCGCCAACCTGTCCGACCAGAGCTCGCTTTCGCGCACCCATGGCTTTGGCGCCGAGGCCAAGCGCCGTCAGATGCTCGGCGCCTACCTGCTGAGCTCGGGCGTGTACGACAAGTACTACTACGCTGCGCAAAAGGCCCGCACGCTCATCACGCAGGACTACGACGCCGCGTATGCCAAGGTGGATACCATCCTCATGCCCGCCTCGCCGCGCGCGGCCTTTAAGTTTGGCGAGATCAGCGACCCCACGCAGATGTACCTCTCCGACCTGTACACCATCTCGCTCAACATTTGCGGCAACGGTGGTATCTCGGTGCCGCTGGGCCTGGGCGAGGATACTCAGCTGCCCGTTTCTGCCCAGCTGGTGGGTCCGGCCTTTAAGGACCGTCAGCTGCTCACGTTTGCCCGCGCCCTGGAGCGCGGCTTTGCCGATGCCGCCACGGGCGCGCCCGCGCTTTCCGTCGCGCCCGATTTTGCCGGGAAGGGAGGCGAGCTGTAATGAAGGAGCTTTCCGAGGTCCTGCAGGATTGGGAGGCCGTGATCGGCCTGGAGATCCATACCGAGCTCACCGCACTCGATACCAAGATGTTCTGCAACTGCAGGCTCAGCCACGATGACGAGCCCAACGCCAACGTGTGCCCGGTGTGCCTGGGCCTGCCCGGTGCGCTGCCGGTGCCCAACAAGCGCGCCATCGAGAGCATCGTCAAGGCCGGTCTTGCCACCAACTGCGAGATCCAGCGCCACTCGATGTTCTACCGCAAGCACTACTTCTATCCCGATATGGCCAAGAACTTCCAGACTACGCAGGGTCCGATCGCTTTTGCCATGTACGGTCACCTGGATCTGGACGTGACCGGTCGCGGTGCCGCCGAGCGCCCCGACTGCGCGTTTGGCGAGGCCGAGGCCCAGAGCCTGGCGAGCGCCTCGGCCAACGCCGAGGGCCTGTCCACGTCCATGACGTCGACCATGCGCGAAGGCAACCAGCGCGCCGGCCATCTGGCCAGCTATGATGCGTCCAACCTGCAGATGCCCGAGCGTCGCGAGGACGGTTCCTACACGGTGCCCATCCGCATCCTGCGCATCCACATGGAGGAGGACGCCGCCAAGATGGTGCACGTGGGCGGTGCCGAGGGTCGCATTACCGCTGCGGCCGAGTCGCTCGTCGACTACAACCGCTGCGGCACGCCTTTGATTGAGCTCGTCACCGAGCCCGACTTGCGTACGCCCGAGGAGGCTCGCCTGTTTATGGAGAAGCTCCGTCGCATCTTTGTGACGCTGGGCATTTCCGACTGCTCCATGGAGAAGGGTTCCATGCGCTGCGACGGCAACGTGTCGCTGCGCCGCCGCGGCGAGACCAAACTGGGCACCAAGACCGAGCTCAAGAACCTCAACTCGTTTAAGAGCCTGCATGACGGCCTTGCCTACGAGATCTGCCGCCAGGCCGAGGTGCTCGAGGAGGGCGGCATCATCTATCAGGAGACCCGCCACTGGGAGCCCAGCCGCAAGCGCACCGTGGTCATGCGTGTGAAGGAGACGGCCGACGACTATCGCCTGTTCCCCGATCCCGACCTGGCGCCGTTCGATCTGGACGACGAGTTCATCGACCGCTGCCGAGGCGAGATTCCCGAGCTGCCCGACGCCAAGCGTGCCCGTTTTGAGGCCGACTTTGGAATTAAGGCGGCTGACGCCGAGCAAATCGCCGGCGACCCCGAGTTTGCCGACTTCTTTGAGGCCGCTGCTGCCGGTATGGCCGGCAAGGAGGCCCAGACGGTCGCAAACCTGCTGGTCAACGAGATGATCGCCTACCTTAAGGGTGCAGGCGTTTCACTAGCCGAGTCCGGCATTGCGCCGGCTCAGGTGGCAGCCCTTGCCAAGCTGCTGGCGACCGATGCCATCAGCTCCAACCAGGCGCACGAGGTCTTTGAGGCCATGGCCCAGACCGGCGACGACCCCAACAAGATTGTCGACGAGCGCGGTATGCGTCAGGTGAGCGATGCCGGCGCACTGCAGCCGATCGTGGACGAGGTGCTGGCGAACTGTGCCGATCAGGCGCAGCAGTATCGTGACGGTAACCAAAAGGTCATCGGCTTTTTGGTGGGCCAGTGCATGAAGGCGAGTCGCGGCAAGGGCAACCCGAAGCTCTTCAACGAGTTGCTGAGAACGTCGCTCTCGTAAGCGGGAACCCGGGAGCCCCGGCAGGGCGGGTACTTGCTCAAAATTTCGAACAGTCCTGCGCAAGACGAAGGCCACATTAAGTGGCCTTCTTTGCGTGCGGAACTCATTTTGAGCAAGTACCCGCCCTGCCGGGGCTCCCGGGTTCTGCAACGACTCGACCGTTCGGGTCAGGCGGGCTGAATGGAATTTGGTGAATGAGGGCGCCGTTGGCGCCCTCATTCTTTATGGATGTTGAAAACGAAGGTGAATACTTTTCCGCGAAGTGA
This sequence comes from Collinsella sp. CLA-JM-H32, assembly GCF_040098165.1. NCBI lineage: Bacteria > Bacillati > Actinomycetota > Coriobacteriia > Coriobacteriales > Coriobacteriaceae > Collinsella > Collinsella sp. CLA-JM-H32. Next base: position 77,171 of record NZ_JBBNMZ010000002.1, on the reverse strand, counting down.
ACGACCTATTTTGGACCCCTGAAACATCAACACTTTTCTGGCTCGGTTTCCTGCGGTTTTGTCGAGTTTTTCCTGCGGTTTTGCTGCGAAAAAATGCGGATGCTTCGGAGGTCCAATTTTGCTCGTTCACTTCACGGAAAAGTATTAGACCTCGATTCGTTGGGCCGGGGGAGAGCCTTTCTTGGATGCCGGAGATGTACATCGCGGCGGGCGGATCGCCAGAAGCCGGCTGCTCCGCATCTTAAGATTTCCAAAAAGTTAACCTTTGTTGACCTCAATAGTTAGATAAACTAAACTATTTTCCAAAAGTGTGCTCGAGCAAACTTGTTTACTCGGGTGCTGAGGCACCGTGCCGCGTCCAATGCGGCAAAAGGGAGAGACATCATGAAGAAGTCGACGTTCAATACCCTGCTTGTCGGTGGCGGTTTTCTGCTTGGCACGGCCGGCATCAAGCTGCTTACCAGCGCTCCGGTCAAGAATGCCTGCGTGCAGGGTATCGCGTGCGGCATGCGCATCAAGAACGGCTACCAGGACATGGTCGAGCAGGCCAAGGCTAATGTCGACGACATGGTTGCCGAGGCGGCCTACATCACCCAGAGCGAGGCCGCTGCTGACGAGGCAGCAGAGTAACGCTCCCAGGCACAAACTATGAGATTCTCGATTATTAGCGAGATCCCCGGCAGGACCCGTCTTCAATTGGCGGGTCCTGTGCCAGAGAGCGATCTCGATGCACTTCTTAAGCTCAGCGGCGATATCGACGGCGTGCACAAGGTGCGCGTGTATGGCCGCATTGGCCAAATGGCGCTCGAATATGACGAGCCACGCCGCGATGCCGTGCTGGCCGCCGTCGGTGCACTCGATGCCCAGGCCATTGCCGACGCAAAGACGGGTTACGTGATGCAGCTTGAGCCACGCAAACACAAGCTCGTCATGGATCTTGCCACACTTATCGGCGCCCACTACGCGCGCCGCTGGTTTTTGCCCACGCCCCTGCGTGCGGTGTTTGTCGTGGCCGGTTACATGGCATTTTTGCGCGCTGCCCTTCATGAGCTGGCGCAGCCGCGCCTAACCGTTCCTGTGCTTGACGCTTCGGCCATCGGCATTTCGTTCGTCAAACGTGATGTCGACACCGCGGGCCAGACGATGTTCCTGCTCAACGTGGGTGAGCTGCTCGAGGACTACACCCGCGCCATGAGCGAAAACGAACTCATCAACTCGCTGCTCGATGTGCCCGACAAGGCGCAAAAGGTCGTCGGCGACACTGAGGTAAGCGTTGCCGCCACCGAGCTTGAACCCGGCGATTTGGTCGCCGTGCGCACCGGCATGTCTATCTGTATCGACGGCGTGGTCGAGCAGGGGAGCGCTATGGTCAACCAGGCGACCCTGACCGGCGAACCGCTGGCCGTCGAGCGCAGCGTGGGCGACGACGTATTCGCCGGCACCGTTGTGGAAGATGGCAGCATCTTGGTGCGTGTGCGCGCCAACACGGCTCAGACCAAGCTCCGCTCGATCGTCTCGCTCGTGCAGACGGCCGACTCGCTCAAGTCCGAGGGTCAGTCGCACATGGAGGACCTCGCCAACAAGATCGTCCCATGGAACTTCCTGCTCGCAGGCCTGGTTGCGCTCACCACGCGCAGCCTCATCAAGACCTCAGCGGCGCTGATGGTCGACTACTCGTGCGCACTCAAACTCACGGGTTCCGTCGCCGTCATGACTGCCATGAGCGACGCTGCCAAGATGGGCGTAATGGTCAAGGGCGCCAAGTACTTTGAGTCGTTTGCCAAGGCCGACACTATTGTGTTTGATAAGACCGGCACGCTCACCGAGGCGCAGCCGCGCCTGGCTTGCGTGCTCACGACCGATGGCTGGAGCGAGGACGAGGTTCTGCGCCTTTCCGCATGCCTGGAGGAGCATTTCCTGCATCCGGTGGCGCGTGCCGTGGTCAACGCCGCCCGCGAGCGCGGGCTCGAGCACCGCGAGCGCCATGCCGCCGTCGAGTACATCGTGGCGCACGGCATCGCTTCGTCCATCGAAGGGCGTCGTGCCATCATCGGTTCGGCGCATTTTGTGTTTGAGGACGAGGGCGCGCAGCTCGAGTCCGACATTAAGGAGCGCATCGAGTCCCAGATGCAGGGCCTGTCGCCGCTGTATCTGGCGGTCGACGGCACCGTTGTGGGCGTGCTTGGTATCGAGGACCCGCTTAAGCCCGGGGTCCGTGAGGCCATCGCCGACCTGCATGCGTTGGGCGTTAAAGACGTGGTTATGCTCACGGGCGACTCGGAGCGCACGGCCGAGCGCATTGCTCGCGAGGCAGGTGTCGACGAGTTTAAGGCCGAGCTGCTGCCCGAGGACAAGTACGCCTATGTGGAGCGGATTAAGCGCGAGGGGCGCCACGTTGCCATGGTGGGCGACGGCGTCAACGATTCGCCGGCGCTCGGTTTGGCCGACGTGGGGCTGGCCATGGGCGGCGGAAGCGACATCGCCAAGGAGGTCGCCGATATCATCCTGACCGATACGGATCTGGCCGCAATCGTGCGCCTGCGACGCATGAGCCAGGGGCTTATCGACCGTCTGACGAGTTCGTATTCCAAGGTGATGCTCACCAACTCGGCGCTCCTGGCGCTGGGCATTACCGGCATGATCACTCCGCAGACGTCGTCACTGCTGCACAACGGCTCGACGATTGCCTACAGCCTGGGCAACGCGAAGGCATATCTGCGCTAGCAGGCGTGTTCGCCCACGTTATCTGGCCTGCGCCCAGACGGCATCGGTGCCGTCTGGGCGCAGGCCTTTTGCATTTGACCATTTGCTAGCTCCTCTATATAGTGTTGCTAGCGGTGTTAGCAATTGAAGGGAGCGGGATCAACGTGGGTGCTGTTAGCGGCATGGCGCAGGTGAACGTTCGCGTGGATCGCCAGGTCAAGAACCGTGCCGAGGAAGCGCTGCGGCTTTCGGGCGGGTCACTGCCCGAGCTCATCAAAAAGGTGGTGGCCAAGGTCGCGCAGGGTGGCGGGCAGTGCGAGGAGGTGCTTGCGGCTGTCGACGACCGGCACCAGGCCGTCGCGCCCGATACTCCGTTTGCCGTGTCGTGGGCAGCGGCAGACCGGCTTTATGCAGATTTGGGGATCGCTGCGTCGCCTGTATCCGACGATCGCGATTGGGACACAATCTATTCCGAAGCCATGGACGAGCGCTATCGCCAAAAGGGGATGATCCTGTGAGCGGGGCTCCCCTCAAAATAATGGTGGATGCCAACGTATGGGTCGATTCGTTTTGCGCCGACCATGCCGAGTCGCTTGCCGCACGCGCGTTTATTGGGCAGGCGACGGAGGCGGGGGCATTGCTGTTCTTTCCGGTGCATATCGCCAAGGACGTGCTGTACGTTGTCCAACACGAACTGAAGCGCAGCGTTCTTGCCAGCGGGGGAGCGCTCGACGAGGCATCTGCCCGTGCAATTGGCGATGCGACGTTGGCGTTTGTTCGGAACATGACCGAAAACGCCACGGCCGTGGGCGCAGATGCGTCGGACCTTTGGCTGGCCGACAAATACTTAGCGCTCCATCGCGATTACGAGGACAACTTGGTGCTCGCCGCGTGCAAGCGCGCGCAGGTCGATTACTTGGTGACCAACGATCGTAAGCTGCTCGAACATGCCGATCTTGCAGCAAAGACCCCGCGCCAAATGATGCCAATTCTGGCTTTGACCGAACGTGGCGGCGCGGCTATCGGTTGACGCGAACTGTTTGCGGGCCTCTTGGACGACGATGCGCCAAGGGGCCCGCGTCTGCTATTTACAAAAGCTCGGCCTTAATGGCGGGACTTTCTGCGAGCTGCTCGGCTGCCTTTTCGTCGGAGCTGTCGAGTGCTGCCAGGCTGCGGTAGACCCACTCGTTGACCTGGGTGTTTTTGACGCCTGCGGTCTGCATAAGGGCGCCTACCTCGCGGATTGCTGCGAGCAGATCGGCTTTGGGACCCGCGAGCTCGACCTCGACGCCGTGGTAGGCGGTCACGCCGCGGTTTTCGCTCACGTGGTCGATAAAGCCCTCGACGGTCTCAAGCTGCTGGGCGAGAGCTGCATCATCGTCAGCGTCCAGCGCAACAAGGGCGTTCGAAACCGTGAGGGCGGGATGTCCGCAGGGGACAAAGCCTTCGATGACATCCATAGCTTCGGTAATGGTTGAGCCCAGGCCTGCGAGGGCATTGACAAGTTGCTGCTTGGTATCCATAACGGTCCTTTCGACGGGTCAATTTTGCTTGGCGAAAATATACGTGACGCGATCGGTAGCAAAAGTGCGAAGTGCGGCGCACATTGGGGTCTTCACAGCTCGTGCATAGAACAGCTGTCCGCTTTCAGAACGTGGTAAGATAACACTCCACAAGCGGGGCTCGCCCTGCATGTTCCTTGAAAAGTCGACGGGTGTTGGGCGCTCGTGCCCAATGCCATCCAGACTTTCCCAACATTCGGGGGCGACTGGTTTCGACACGATAGCTCTGAGAGAGGAAGCAAGCCGAGGTTTCCTCGCCTCGTTAAACAGGGGTACCGTCAAATTGAATTGACAACAACTCTTCTTTTGAGCCTATGGCTCTCGCTGCTTAGTTTATAGCGGCGCGTCAACCCGGTGATTTCCCTGACACCGGCGCGACGTCATTTTAGGGGAATGCTCCCGCGCACGTAATCGGTATGGCGCGGGCTAAGACCGAACCGGTTGGGATGCCGCGAGCGTGTCGCTGCGCGCAAAGCGTCCGAGACTAAACCAGCGACTGAGCTTGGAGATGCCAATCAGGGGGCTTTCGTGGACCGGAGTTCGATTCTCCGCGCCTCCACCATAAGCAACAGGCAGGTAGATATTCGTATCTACCTGCCTTTTTATTTCCAGTCCGTACCGCGGAGAATCGAACTCTGTGCAGGGCGCGAGCGTTAAACAAACGCGGAGCGTTTGTAGCGAGCGGGCGAGGACGCCGGCGGGCGGCCGAAGCCGGTGCGGGTTCGCGAAGCGAACACGCGGATTCTCCGCGCAAACTATCAGCTCAATATGGATGCGATGTTTATCGAATCTCAGCCGGCCATGCGCTGCATCAACGGATCCCCTCCCGCACCGCGGAGAATCGAACTCTGTGCAGGGCGCGGACGTAAAGAAAATGCCGCAGCAACGCAGGGTGGGATGCGCTTTCCCGATGGCAGCCCAGGCGGAAAGCGCGTCCCGGAATCCGCGCTCAGACTGGGATGTAGTTTCCGGATGATGCCTCAAGCGGAAACTGCGACCCGGAATCGAGCCGTAGAGTGGGATATGCTTTCCCAATGGCAGCTCAAGCGGAAAGTACATCCCGGAATCTTCGTTCGGAATGGGATGCAGTTTCCAAATGAATGGCTAGCGGAAAGTTCGTCCCGGAATCCGCGCTCAGAACGGGACGCGCTTTCCCGCCGACCGCCCCGCCCTCCTCAACTCCAAAACCTGCGCTCTCGCCATCCCAAAACTGGGTAGAAGAAGGCCAAAACGCAATCGCAGGAGGTCAAAATGACTGCAGAAGATAAGGCAAAGAACGCTGGCAAGGTCGCGCTCGTCTTGGAGGGTGGCAGTTTTCGTGGGCAGTTTACCGCGGGCGTGCTCGACGTTCTCATGGAGGCCGGCGTCGAGATTCCGGCTGTCTACGGTGTATCGGCCGGCGCCCTCAACGGTGTGAACTACAAGTCGCATCAGATCGGCCGTGCCAACCGCATCAACCTGGCTTTCTGCGGCGACAGCCGCTTCATGGGCGCCGCATCGTTTGCGTCCACGGGCTCTATCGTCGGCTACGACTTTATCTTCAACGATGTCCAGGACCGCTTGGATCCCTTTGACAACGAGACGTTCGACGCGAGCCCCATCGAGATGTACGCTGTCGCGACGGACATGCTCTTTGGAACCGCCACGTACCTCCCGGTCAAAAGCGCCGTGCTCGATCTCGACGCTGTGCGCGCATCGACCTCTTTGCCGCTGGTGACGCCGCCGGTCGAGATTGACGGGCACAAATACGTCGACGGCGGCGTGGCCGATTCGGTTCCTATCGAGCATGTGCTCGAGGAGGCGGGCTTCGACCGTGCGGTCGTCATCGTCACGCAGGACCGCTCGTACGAGAAAAAGCCCTACGAGTTTATGCCTGCCGCGCGCGCCCGCTATGCCGACTACCCCTATCTGCTCGAGGCTATCGAGACGCGCCACGACCGTTACAACATTCAGCGCATGCACCTGTGGAAGTATGAGCGCGAGGGCCGTGCGTTGGTCGTCGCTCCGCAAAAGCCGGTCGAGGTCGGCCATGTCGAGCACGATTCGGCAAAGCTTCTGGACCTGTATATCCAGGGCCGTCAGGAGGCAAAGCTCCTGCTCGCGGAAATCCAAGAGTTCGTTGAGCGCTAGCGACGGCGAACCCTCAAAAAATGACAACAGCTAAAGAGCTGGAAAATCACGGCTCGTGGATGACATGTGCAGAAACTCTGGTCGGAGCCAAAATACCTGTTGACTCGTACGGCGAGCGGGGTAATATGGACGGGTTACTTGCAGAGCCCCGTGAATCTCTGTAACAACACGTACTGTACATGGAGGAGTCTAAGTGATTTCGAAATCGACTCACTACGCCAAGCAGGGCGAGGTCCAGCGCAACTGGGTTCTCGTCGACGCCGATGGTGCTGTCCTGGGCCGTCTTGCCACCCAGATCGCAATGATCCTGCGCGGTAAGAACAAGCCCCAGTTCACGCCCAACAGCGACTGCGGCGACTTCGTTGTCGTCATCAACGCCGATAAGGTCCAGCTTACCGGTAACAAGGCCGACACGAAGACCTATTATCGCCACAGCGGCTACAACGGCGGCCTCAAGGCTGAGAGCTTCCGCCAGGCTATGGAGAAGCACCCGGAGAAGGTCATCGAGCGCGCCGTTCGCGGTATGCTGCCCAAGACCACCCTCGGCCGTGCCCAGATGACCAAGCTTAAGGTCTACGCTGGTGCCGAGCATCCGCATGCTGCCCAGAACCCCACGAAGATTGAGCTGGAGGCTTAAAGATGGCTGAGAACACCGTTGTCTACCAGGGTACCGGCCGTCGTAAGAACGCCGTCGCCCGTGTCCGTCTCGTCCCCGGCACCGGCAAGGTGACCATCAACAAGCGTGACGCCGAGCAGTATTTCGGCCGTCATCAGCTCGTTGAGAACGCCCTTGCTCCCTTCAAGGTGACCGACACCGCCGGTCAGTTCGACGTTATCGCTCTGTGCGATGGCGGCGGCATTTCCGGTCAGTCCGGCGCTCTGCGCCTGGGCATCGCTCGCGCTCTTCTGAACGCTGGCGACTACCGTGCTGACCTCAAGAAGGCCGGTTTCCTTACGCGCGATGCTCGCGTGGTCGAGCGCAAGAAGTACGGTCTCAAGAAGGCCCGCCGCGCTCCCCAGTTCTCCAAGCGCTAAGGTTTTATCTCCTTTCGAGATACAATGTACAAGCGGGGCCTGCCGATTCCTCGGCGGGTCCCGCTTTTCTTTTTCGACTAGGGTGGGCGGTTGCATATCGCCTGCTAGGGAAGGAGCGATCCTATGCCCCAGAACATCTTCGGTACCGATGGCGTCCGTGGCGTCGCCAATGCCGACCTCTCGTGCGATCTTGCGTTTCGCCTGGGTCGCGCGGCGACCAAGTTCCTTGGTCCGGACATCTGCATCGGCCGCGACACGCGTCTTTCGGGCACCATGCTCGAGAGCGCTCTGACCGCCGGCATTATGGCCGAGGGCGGCCGACCGCACTGCTGCGGCGTCATCCCCACGCCCGCCGTGGCGCTGCTCACCGTTCAAAACGAGCTCGACGGCGGCATCGTCATCTCCGCTTCGCACAATCCGCCGGAGTTCAACGGCATCAAGTTCTTTAGCCGCAAGGGTATGAAGCTCCCCGATGCTGTCGAGGAAGAGATCAGCGCCTGGGTCATGTCCGAGGAAGCCATGGCTGCCGACACGCTGCCGACCGGTGCCGGCGTGGGCCACATTATTAAGATGAAGGACGCTCGCAAGGCATACGTCGACCACGCCATCGATACGCTTGATGGCCTGAGGCTCGACGGCCTGGTCGTTGCCGTCGACTGCGGCCACGGTGCTTCTTGCCAGACCACGCCCGCCGCGCTGCAGCGCCTGGGCGCCACGGTCCATGCCATCAACACCGATTACTGCGGCACCGACATTAACGTTGAGTGCGGCTCTACGCACCTTGAGCCCCTGCGCGAGCTCGTGCTGCGCACCCACGCCGATATCGGCCTGGCCCACGACGGCGACGCCGATCGCGTGCTCTTTGTGGACAGCGAGGGCAATGAGATCGACGGTGACTACATCCTGGCTATCTGCGGTTCTGACCTCGCCGCTCGCGGCAAGCTCGCCAACTCCGAGATCGTCTCGACCGTCATGTGCAACCTGGGCTTCTCCATCGCTATGAAGGAGCAGGGCTTCGAGATGGTCCAGACCGCCGTGGGCGACCGCTACGTTTTGGAGCGCATGCTCGCGGACGGCGCCGTCATCGGCGGCGAACAGTCCGGCCACATCATCTTCCTGGAGCACAACACCACCGGCGATGGCTTGGTGACGGCTCTGCAGCTGCTGGCCGTGCTCAAGCGCACCGGTCGTACCCTCACCGATCTTGCCGGCATCATGAAGAAGTACCCGCAGGTACTCGTCAACGTGCATTCCGACAACAAGGCTGGTCTGGACGATTGCCAGCCCATTTGGGATGCCGTTGCTGCTGCCGAGAAGGAGCTTGACGGCCGCGGCCGCATTCTGGTGCGTCCGAGTGGCACCGAGCCGCTGGTCCGCGTGATGGCCGAGGCCGAGACGCATGAGTTGACCCAGCGCGTTGTCGACGACATCGTCGAGGTTGTCAAGCGCGAACTTCCCTAATGGTCAAAAACCGTTGCCAAGTGGTAAACTGTTAAGGTTATTTTGATTGATCGGTATGTCCGAGGGGGAGCATGTTCACTAAAGTCCTAAGGTCTTTTGGTATGCGTGGTCGAGTCCTTACGCTGGATGCTCCCATCTCGGGCGACGTCATTCCGCTTTCCGAGGTAAACGACCAGACGTTTGCCACCGGCCTTTTGGGCCAGGGCGTGGCGATTCAGCCCACCGGAACGCGTGTGATTGCACCGGCTGATGCCAAGGTCGAGGCCATTTTTCCTACGGGACACGCCGTTGCGCTTAACACGGTCGATGGCTTGGACGTGCTCATCCACGTTGGTTTGGATACCGTTCAGCTCGAGGGCAAGCACTTTACCGTACATGCGCAAGTGGGTGACATCGTCCATAAGGGTGATGTACTCATTGAGTTCGATCGCGAGGCAATTGCTGCCGAGGGCTACGATGTGACGGTTCCCATCTTGGTGTGCAACTCCGTTGAGTTCTCAAGCATCAAGGGCTCCGTTGGCGTGCATGTCGAAGAGATGGACCAACTCATCGTTGCTCGCGAGCGCTAGCAAGTGCACGTGGCCATTAGCCTACAATTCAAACGCGTTTACGGAGGGCGCCCTTGAAAGAGGGCGCCCTCCGTGGCAAGATGGGTTTTGTCCGAAGCTAAACAGCTTTGGGTCACCGTGGACGGGCAGGGGCCTCGACGCGGCTAGACACGAGACACATACATTACGCGACCTCGCCCTGGTGGCCGCACACGTTGGTTGCGGCCGACGCGGGCCGCGGGCAAGTGCTTGTAAGGGAGCCTTGCCTCTCTTGTACGAGAAAGGACGCGTAATGAAGATCATTAAAGCTAAAGACTACGAGGATATGAGCCGCAAGGCCGCCAATATCATTTCGGCGCAGGTTATCCTCAAGCCCGACTGTGTGCTGGGCCTTGCCACCGGCTCCACCCCGATCGGTGCCTACAAGCAGCTCGCTGCTTGGTACAAGAAGGGCGACGTCGACTTTGCCGAGGTCAGCACCTACAACCTGGACGAGTATCGCGGCCTTTCGCACGACGATCCCCAGAGCTATCACTACTTCATGCGTGAGAACTTCTTCGATCACATCAACATCGACCTGAACAACACGCATGTGCCCGACGGTTCCAACCCCGATGCCGCCGCTGCCTGCTCTGAGTACGACAAGATTGTCGCCGACGCCGGTTACCCGGATCTGCAGCTGCTCGGCATTGGCAACAACGGCCACATCGGCTTCAACGAGCCCGATGACCACTTCTCCAAGGGCACGCACTGCGTCGACCTCACCGAGAGCACCATTCAGGCCAACAGCCGCCTGTTCGACAGCATCGACGATGTTCCCCGTCAGGCCTACACCATGGGCACTCAGACCATCATGTATGCCCGCATGATCCTGGTTGTCGCCAACGGCGAGGCCAAGGCTCAGGCTGTGCATGACATGTGCTATGGTCCGGTTACACCCGAGTGCCCGGCTTCGATCCTGCAGCTGCACACCAACTGCGTTGTCGTTGCCGACGAGGCCGCTCTTTCACTCTGCGAGTAGCGCGAATCCTGCAGCTCGACATAACCTTGCCTAAGGCCTCCGCTTTGCGGGGGCCTTTTTGCTATCCCTTTTCGCCCGCTTGACCAAAATCTTGGCGCAAGCTTGACGAATGCCGGATGCCCAACAGCTTGATTCATTCCATACCAGATTCTATGCAATAATGCCACTAGAAGGTCGTAGACGGTAGCGGGTGCTAGGCGAGTTGAATGACATGGCTGAACCTTGTTCATCTGCGTTACACTGCCGCTTAGATGGGACAAGCTGACAAGCTCATTTACCTGCTTAAAGACCGATTAGTCGGGGGATTAATAACAATCGGCCCTCGCTGTACAAAAACTTGCCGCTTGCGTACCAAAAGACAACCTAAAACACAAGGTCGCTCTATTCATAGCGCGGCTTGTATGGTCTTGCGGCTACAGTGTCCATACGGTCGAGTTGAGGAGCGGGCATGGTAAACGATTTGGGCGGTATAGACGAGCTCGAGCTGATGCCGTTGGGCGGAGGCTATATGGTGCGACGCGAACGCTTGATGAATGAGCTTATCGCCAAGGGCCGAAAGGCCGGCATCGTGGTTCTTTATGCGCCCGACGGGTTTGGGAAGACCTCGGTGTTGCTGCAGTACACCCATGAGGTTAAATGCGACCCGACGCGAGGCCCCGTGCGGATTATCGAGGCGGATCGCGCCATTGGGCGCGAGGTGTTTATGCAGCTCGAGGTGGTTACCGAAGAACTCAAAGACAAACCGCACTCCCTTATCGCGATTGATAATGTGCCAAACCTCGATCAGCACGATACCGAAGACCTCATCGACAGGATTCGCGGCCTGCGCGCTATGGGGGTAGGGGTCTTTATCTCCTGCCGTCCTTCAAATCGTCAGCTGATTCATGGGCTGGGCGATTCGGTTAAGATCAATGCGCAGATGCTTAAGGTGCATGCCTATGAGTATTCGGCGTGGGCATCGGCGTTTTCGATCAGCACATCGCTCGACTTTTATCAGCTCACGCAGGGCGTGCCCGAGCTCGTTTCGGCATTGCAGACGGGTCTGTATGGCCAAGGTGACGTAGCCGGTCTGCTCGAAAACGAGATTGTCAACGTATATGGCGCGGCACTTGCCGATCTGGCTTCGCTCGACAATAATGCGCTGTTTTGCGTGGCATGTCTCATGGTTTTGATGGGCGAGGGCAATATCGCAGAACTCGAGGCCTGTGGGGTGAGGCTGTCGATGGTCGACCAGTCCTATTTTGTGCGCGACTACCCGATCTTTGGCTTGGATCCCGCCGAGCGGAGTTTTACGTGTCTGGGCACGGAGGATAACGGACGCTTGCGCTTGCGTAAGTTGGTGGCCGAGGTCCGCCCCGAACTTGTTCCGAGGGCGGCCCGGATTTTGCTTAAGGCGGGCCGATGCGATGCGGCGATGGGCCTGGCGGACGCCTTTTTGGACCGTGAAGCGGTCCTTGAACTTGCTGGGCAGTATGGGGTCGATCTGGCTCTGACGGGGCACGGGGCCGATATCTGCCGAGCGGCGCTGGGCACGATCGATGCCGACGATCCGGCTCCAGAGCCAACGCCTGCCGAAGCGCTTGGCGTATATCTGGCAGCGGTCAGCGTGTCCAATACAAAGCTCGCTCGCTATATGGCATCGGTCGTCGAACGCGGGGGCGAACGGGCGGCCTGCGAAATAGACCCTGTTTCATGGAGGGTGGCCCAGACACTGACGGCTGTTTGCTATGGGGACAACGGGCTTGGGCTTCCTACGAACCTGGCCGTGCCAGAAATTGAGACATCCCACACCGCACTCGACATGCTGTCCGCGCATATCGAGGTCAAGCGCTGTCTGACCGAGCAGGGAGATGACGGCGGCGTTCTACAGCAGCTCAAAACGAGCAAGGCCTACGACTGCGAGCTCGACATCGCGGGGATTGTTATACGGGCCGATAGTATGCTGGTGGAGCTCTTTGACGGGTCGTTTGCGGGAACCGACGAGCGCGACGACGAGATGACGGTGGTGCGGGAGGCGCTCGACGTACGTGGGCTTAAGGCGATGGCTATCTGGGTGCGCATGGTGTTGGCGGCACGGCGGCTCCTTTCCGGCTTGCCGGTAACCGACGATGCGGCGTTCAACGAGCTCGATCGTTTTGCCGTGCGCATGCGCGACAACCAGATTCAGCTGTTTGGCCTGTTGCTAGAAGGCTGGCAGTCGCTGGCAGAGGGACGGCCGGTCAATGCAAAGTTCCGTGCGGTCCAAGTGCTCAAACTTGCCGAGGAGTCGATTGCGTACATGCGCGATAACGCATTGCTGCTGGAGCGCGCGGCATATCTGCGTAACACCTCGATGGTTTCGGTGCGCGAGGAAGCGGAGTTGCTCGATATAAGCCAGACGCAGGTTGGTGGCGCAGAAGCCTGGATAGTGGCGCTGCATTTGGCGTGCGCGGGACGAGATAGCGATCTTGCGGCCTGGATGTCCATGAATCGTGCGGGGATTCTAGAGCCATCGTATCGGCTCTTTGCGCGCCTTGCCATGCATTGTCTGGGCGAGCCGGCGGGCAGGATACGCAAGAAGCTTCCCGTGCGCGAGCTGTCGCGGTACTCGCTGCGCGACGATTTGGAAGGGGAGGGCGAGCGCCTGTTCCAGGCTGGCGAGGTTGAAGCCGTTGATACCATCGACCATATCGAGATTCGCATGTTTGGTGCGTTTCGCGCCGAGCGCGACGGGTTTCCCATCACGGACAAAATGTGGCGCCGCAAGAAGGCGGCGACGCTTGCCGAGCGGCTTGCGCTGGGCATGGATGCGCTCGTCGATCGTGAGACGCTGGCCATGGAGCTGTGGCCCCATGCCGAGTTCAATAGCGCCCGCAACAACCTGTACTCGACGATATCGCGCTTGCGGTCGGCTTTGGGACCGACGCCGGATGGCAAGTCGTGCGTGCTCATCCAAAATGAACGCATTGGGCTCAACGGCGACTACGTCAAGACCGATGTACGGCTGTTTGACCAGATAAGCCGCGAGGTTTTGGGAAATCGCACGGGTGCGCGCGGGCCCCATTTAGTTGAGCTGTGCCTTAAGATTGAGCAGCTTTATGCCGGACCGCTGTATGTTCCCAATGGCTGTAATCCCACCTACTTTTTGCGCATGCGGCGCATTATGCAGTCAAAGTACATCGATTGCATGATTAAGGGAGCAAATGCCGCTCTAGAAGAAAACGATCTGCAGTCGGCGATTTGGCTGGCGGAGTCGGGGCTTCGGCAGGAAACGGCGCGCGAGGATATGGTGCGCTGTGCTATGCGCGTCTACAGTGCGGCGGGGCGGCGGCGCGATATCGTCGAGCTATACAGCGGGCATATGCACCATCTGAGGGAGCAGGTCAATGGCGTGCCCGAGCCCGAGACGCGGCGCCTATACGAGCGCTTGGTGGAGGGGCGGCTCAATCGCGTGCTGGTCGAGCGATAAAAAACGGGCGCCCGAAGTACTTGGGCACCCGTAAGCTTGCTATGTGTTGGATCGCCGGATCATTGGCTCTTAGACGAGCTTGATCTTCTCGATGTCCTTGCGCGAGGACTCGCGATACAGTGAGAACTTGCGGCCGATGACCTGGACGACCTCGGCGTGGCAACGCTCGGCGAGCTCCTCGGCGGCCTCGCGGGCGGAAAGGCTGGAGCCGTCCAGCACAGAGCACTTAACGAGCTCGTGCTTCTCCAGGTAGGCGACCGTCTGCTCGACGGTGCCCTCGTTGACATCGGACTTGCCGATGATGATGGCGGGGTTGAGGTGATGGGCCATGCTGCGAAGCTGCTTGACCTGGGCTCCTGTCAGTGCCATGGGTTCTCGCTTTCTATGTATGGGGCGCCCCGCGACGGGGCCTTAATCTACGTGAGCTGTCCCACGATAGCGCAGGAACGGCGCGGTGTGGAGCGCGTTTGCCCAGTTCAAAAAGAATGCGGATGCCGAGTGAGTGGGCAGTGCGGGCTGCGAACAGGCTATGAGCTGGGCGCAGAGACCGGCTCCCATGCAATAAACGCCCAACGGACCTTGCGGACGTGGTCGAGCATGTAGCGTCCCTGCGGTACGCCCTTGGAGCCCGGCTCGCCGGCACGGGGATTCTCAATCATGTGTTGAGCGATGTAGTCGCGCAGGCGGTCGATCTTATCCTCGTTGCCATGCTCGAGCATACGGGAAAAATCTGCTACGCCCGCCTCAAGGCTATCGAAGGTGTCGCGACGGGGCGATTCAAAGTACGTAACCTGCGGCAACGCACCCATCTGAATGAGGATGTTGAAGGCGTACACAAAGCCATTACTGCAGGTAACCGAGGCACCGATAGCGTTCATCAAGTGCAGATCATAGCGCGGGCTGGAGTTGGCGACCATCGTGACAGCACAACGCCGACGAGCCGTACGATCAAGCTTGGCAAGCGCACCTTTTAGATTGGTCGTCGTAACCGACCGACTGGCAAAGGCCACATCCACTGCTTTCGCGACCGGTCCAACCAAATCCCAATCATCATCCCAAGCAAGCTCAAGCGGCGTAATAAGATCCTCGAGCCCGTAATACTCAATGCCGGCATCAAGGGTGCCCAGCATAGCGGGGGAGAAGTCGGCAGCAATCACAGGATGCCCAGCCTGAGCAAGCGGAATAGCAATCGACCCAGCCCCACATCCCATATCCAGCACCGACTCGCCGGGCTCAAGCGCCAACAGCTTTATAAAATCCCGAGCATAAGGGGCAGTCTCCAACGGCCGAAAATGCCGAGCCCGCTTATCCCATTCAAAAGAATCATCAGCCCGATGCCGAGCGGCCTGCATCTGCATCCACTCCTGGTTCCAATCTGTGGAAAGCAGCTCAGAACGATTCTCCCCATCAACCACGGGCCAACCTCCTAGCAACAAAAAAGCGGCCCCTCCCAAAAGAAGAGCCGCAACAAGCATATATCAGAAAAAGAACCGTTCCAACGCCAAACCGCCGCACCAGCCAAGTGGTGCAGGAGCGAAGCGACTGCAACCGGGATAGAACCCAACTGAGGTCCCGTTGTGCGGGAGCCCCGGGGAGGGCAAATATATAAGGTCGATCGCGAGTTCCGCACGAGCCGGAGAGCACTTAATGTGCTCTCCGTGCGAGTTAGGACTGTCCGAGCAGGCGACCTTATATATTTGCCCTCCCCGGGGCTCCTCGCCAGTCCCCTCAGCTAGTTCTTGAGCGAGTTCAACGGCGCCGGGAAGCGTCCACCGCGGTGGGCAAGCACGGTGCCGGCGTTGGGGTTCACCGGCATGATGGGCGCACGGCCGAACAAGCCACCGTACTCGACGCAGTCGCCCACGCCCTTGCCGATGGCAGGAATCACGCGGACGGCCGTGGTCTTGTTGTTGATGACGCCGATGGCCATCTCGTCGGCGATGATGCCGGCGATGGTCTCGACCGGGGTGTCGCCGGGGATGGCGATCATGTCCAGGCCAACGGAGCACACGCAGGTCATAGCCTCGAGCTTCTCGAGCGAAAGCGCACCGGCCTCGACGGCGGCGATCATGCCGGCATCCTCGGACACGGGGATAAAGGCGCCGGAGAGACCGCCCACGCTGGAGCTGGCCATGACGCCGCCCTTCTTGACGGCATCGTTGAGCATGGCGAGCGCGCAGGTCGTGCCCGGGCCACCGCAGGTGCCAACACCGATGATCTCGAGGATGCGTGCGACGGAGTCGCCGATGGCGGGCGTGGGAGCCAGCGACAGGTCGACAATGCCCTTCTCGACACCCAGGCGATGGGCGGCCTCGCGGCTCATGAGCTCGCCGGCACGGGTGATCTTAAAGGCGGTCTGCTTGATCTTCTCGGCGACTTCCATCATCGATGCGGAATCGGGCAGCGTCTCCAGGGCTGCGGCCATAACGCCGGGGCCCGAGACGCCTACGTTGATGACGGCGTCGGCCTCGCCACCGCCGTGGACGGCGCCCGCCATAAACGGGGAGTCCTCGACCATGTTGGCAAAGCAGACAAACTTGGAGGCGCCAACGGAATCCTCATCTGCCGTAAGCTTGGCGGCATCGATGATGGTCTGAGCCGCCATGAGCACGGCATCCATGTTGATGCCGGCGCGCAGGCTGGCGACGTTGACGCTGGAGCAGACGCGGCTCGTGGTGGCGAGCGCCTGGGGGATGGACTGGATGACGCGGCGGTCGGCGTCGCCGATGCCCTTCTGGACGAGTGCGGAGAAGCCGCCCAGGTAATCGATACCGAGCGTCTCTGCCGCGCGGTCGAGGGCATGCGCGATAGGGGTGAGGTCCTCATCCTTGCAGCACGCGGCGATCTGCGCCACCGGGGTGACGGAAACGCGCTTGTTGACGATGGGGATACCGTACTCGCGCTCGAGGTTCTCGGCGGTCTCGACCAGGTGCTCAGCCGTGTGCGTCACGTGGTCGTAGATCTTCGTGCACATGCGGTCGAGGTTCTCGTCGCCGCAACCCATGAGCGAAACACCCATGGTGATGGTCCTGATGTCGAGGTTCTGCTCCTCAACCATGCCGCGGGTTTCCGCGATTTCTGCGGGCGTGATCGCCATCCTTGCGCTCCTATCTGCCAAAACGAGCATAGTCTTATCTATTTTAACGTGCCGCACGTGCCAAGTGGCGCATGCGGCACGTTTTGGTGCTCGGTTGTTTCCGTTGTGTTACTGCCCAAAGACCTCTTCGGCGATACGAGCGCTTTCGGCGGCGTCCTTGGCGTAGTAGTCCGCGCCGATCTGCTTGGCGTATTCGGGGGTGAGCACGGCGCCGCCTACGATGACCTTGACGCCCGGTACTTCGGCATGAAGCAGCTTGATGGTTTCTTCCATGGCGACGACCGTGGTAGTCATAAGCGCCGAGAGGCCGACGAGCTTAATGTCACGCTCCTGCACGGTCTTGAGCACCTCTTGCGGGTCGACGTCGCGGCCCAGGTCAAAGACGGTGTAGCCGTAGTTATCGAGCAGCATTTTGACGATGTTCTTGCCAATATCGTGGATGTCGCCCTTGACGGTGGCCACGCAGATCTTGCCCTTGTCGGCGATCTCGCCGGCGGGCATCAGGCGCTTGATGGTGTCGAAGCCCACGCGCGCGGCCTCGGCCGAGGCCATGAGCTGCGGCAGGAAGAACTTGCCCTGGTCAAAGAGGACGCCCACCTCGTCGAGGGCGGGGATAAAGTGGTTGTTGATAAGATCCATAGCGTCGTGGTCGGCCAGCAGGCGCTCAGTCTCGGTCGCGATCTCGCCCTTACGGCCCGAGACGACCATGCGACGAATCGGGTCGTCGTTGCCGTCGGTGCCGGCGGTGCCAGCAGCGGGCACCGCATCACTCGATGCGGCCTGAGCCGCTGCCGGGTTTGCGGCGATCTTATACGGATCGGTCCAGCCGGCGTAGCGCTCGATGTATCCGGTCGAGCCCTCGTCCTCAACGCTCAGGACGCGATAGCTGTAGACAGTATCCATAAAGCGCTTGGAACCCGGGTTCATGATGGGGGCGTCCAGGCCCGCGCCGAAGGCGGCAGCCAAAAAGACCGAGCCCAGCAGCGGGC
Organism: Collinsella sp. CLA-JM-H32; assembly: GCF_040098165.1. Taxonomy (NCBI): domain Bacteria; kingdom Bacillati; phylum Actinomycetota; class Coriobacteriia; order Coriobacteriales; family Coriobacteriaceae; genus Collinsella; species Collinsella sp. CLA-JM-H32. Next base: position 59,177 of record NZ_JBBNMZ010000002.1, on the reverse strand, counting down.
GGGCAGGCAGGCCAAAGCTGATGTTCGACACGCCGAGCGCGCATTTGACGCCCAGACGCTCCTTGCACAGGGACATGGCGCGTAGGATCTGCTCGGCCTGGCGTTGATTGGTCGAGGCGGTCATGACCAGGCAGTCGATGAGGATGCGGTCCGGTCCGATGCCGTAGCGGGTAGCCTCGGCCACGATGCGCTCGGCGATGGCGAAGCGGGCCTCGGCGGTATCGGGGATGCCGCCTTCGTCGAGCGTAAGGCCGACAACGTTGGTGCCGTAGTGGGCGACCAGCGGAAAGATCTCATCCATGATCTGCTGCTTGCCGTTGACCGAGTTGATGATGGGCTTGCCGGCGTAGCGGCGCACGGCGGCCTCGACGGCTGCGGGGTCGGTGGAGTCGATCTGCAGCGGCAGCAGCGTGGAGCCCTGGAGCTGTTCGGTCGTCTGTTGGATGATCTTGACCTCGTCGATCTCGGGCAGGCCCACGTTGACGTCCAGGATGTCGGCGCCCTGTTCCTGCTGGCTGATGCCCTGGCTCACGACGTAGTCCAGGTCGCCGTCGCGCAGGGCCTGCTGCAGGCGCTTTTTGCCGGTGGGGTTGATGCGCTCGCCGATGACGGCGATCTTGTGGCCGTCGCAGGGAAGGTCCACGACCGTTTGAGCGCTCGTGACCGACATGCTGGGCTTGCGGCGGCGCGGGCTGGGCGTGTGGTTATCGATAAGCGTGCGCAAGGCCGCCATGTGCGCCGGCGTGGTGCCGCAGCAGCCGCCCACGACGCTCACGCCGTCGGCGATCATGCCGGCGACGGCTTCGGCGTATTCGGGGGCCTGGATATCAAAGACGGTATTGCCGTCGTCGTCCACGTGGGGCAGTCCTGCGTTGGCCTGCACCATAACAGGCTTGTCGGTAACGGTGAGCATACGTGCGGCGAGTCCTCGGAGCTCGGCCGGTCCTTGGCTGCAGTTGATGCCCAAAACGTCGGCGCCGATGGCGTCGAGCGTGATGGCGGCCACCTCGGGACTCGTTCCCAGGAAGGTGCGACCGTCTTCCTCGAAGGTCATGGTGGCAAAGACGGGCAGGTCGGAGTTCTCGCGGCAGGCGAGGACCGCCGCCTTGATCTCGGCCAGGTCGGTCATGGTCTCGATAATAAAGAGGTCCACGCCCGCATCGACGCCTGCGCGCACCTCCTCGGCAAAGAGGTCGTAGGCCTCGTCAAAGCTGAGGGTACCCAAGGGGCGAAGCAACGCGCCGATGGGGCCGATGTCACCGGCGACGTAGCGGGCGCCGGCCTCGCGGGCACAGGCGACGGCCGCGGCAAAGACGTCTGCCACGGTGGCGGCGCCGTCGAGCTTGTGGGCATTGGCGCCAAAGGTGTTGGCGGTGATCACGTCGCAGCCAGCCTCGACGTACTGGCGCTGAATGTCGGTAATGACCTGGGGCTCCTCAAAGTTGAGCAGCTCGGGCAGGGCGCCCGCCTTCATGCCAGCGGCCTGCAACATGGTGCCCATGCCGCCGTCGAACAGCAGGTGCCCCGTGCCCTCGATGGCCGCACGCAGGCGACCGTCCTTAATGCGCAGATCGTCGATCGTGCGCGTCTTGTACGTGGCACCGTTGCGACGTGCGGCATCAACGGGTGCCGCCAGCGCGGCGCCGTCCAAATCATGAGTGATAAGCGGAGTAAACATCGAGGGCTCCTAATGGCTGGAATAGCAGGTGGTGTGGGCGGCGCGGAAGCGGCAGTTCTCGCGCATGCGGCAGATATTGCAGGTGGGGCGGGTCTGGGCGTCGTGGACTTCGCCTTCGAACAGGCCGATCACCGCGGTCACGCTTTTGGTGGGCATGAGCAGGCTGGTGGGCGTGACGGTAAGCCCGATGAGCCGCGTGGCGTTGAGCGCATTGACGATTGAGCGCTGGGCCGAGAGTGGGCAGTCGCCGTAGCCGGGACTAAAGCGCCAGTTGCCGGCGAGTCCATGAACGGCGGCGTCCGTCTTGACCTGCTGGTCCATTTGCTCAACGGCGGCTTCCGCGTAAGCGGAGCACGCGGCGTCGAGCACGGCGCCCTCTAGGGGATGTTGGGCTCCCGTGGTGCGCAGGCGACGCTCGGCGTCCATGCCGAGGGTGCATGCCATGAGCGCGGCAAAGCGGGCGTCTTTGAGATGTCGATAGATATCGCGACCGCGCAGCTCAACGTTGGTGCCGACCAAGCGAATGCAAGGCTTGCCCTGCTCGTCCACGCCCGTGGCATCGACGGTAAATACGCGGCGCACGCCACGGGGCTCAATGTCCAGTTCCAGACGTTCAACGACAAGCTCAATACGTCGTGACAGTTCGGGCTCAATCTGCTGGCCGCCGTAACCCAGATACCGTAGCATCTCGGCACGGTCGACACGGGGATGGTGCGCAGCATCGACACGGTAAAGCGCCGGCGACGCAAGGTCGGCCGGCACTTCGACAGTGGTTGTATCGATGTGCGGTTTTTCCATTACCCCAGGCGCTCCATAATGGTCGCGGCGATCGCAGGACGGTTCATAGTGTACAGGTGCAGGCCGTCGGCGCCGTGCTCCTTGAGGTCGCAAAGCTGGCGGGCTGCATAATCTACACCAGCTGCCTGCAGGCTCTCGGGGTCATTCTCGTACTTGGCGAGAATCTTGATGACGGGGGAGGGCAGCGACGCGCCGCACATAAAGACCATGCGGCTGATCTGCGACTTGCCCATAAACGGCATGATTCCCGCGGTAATGGGCACGGTGATGCCGGCCTTGTCGGCAAGCTCGCGAAAACGGTAGAAGCACTCGTTATCAAAGAAGAGCTGCGTCACAAAGAAGCTCGCGCCGGCGTCCTGTTTTTGCTTGAGGTGTTCGACCGAGAGGTTGAGATCCTCACAGGCAATGTGGCCCTCGGGGTAGGCTGCGGCGCCCACGCAAAAGCCGGCGTCGACGAGCTCGGGGATGAGGTCGCGGGCGTAGGCGTAGTCGGAGGCGGGCTTGTCGTCCTCGGTCGCGCCGGCAGGGAGATCTCCACGCAGGGCCAGGATGTTTTCAACGCCGGCGGTGCGATACTCGTCGATCTTGGCGGCGATATCGGCATGCGAGCGGCCCACGCAGGTAAGGTGTGCCACCGAGGGCGTGTCGAATTCGCTCGAAATCATATGCGCGATGGGGGCGGTGGTGGCACCGTTGCCCGAGCCGCCGGCCGAGCAGGTGACCGAGACAAAGCTCGGCGAAAGCTTGCACAGATTGCCTGCCACTTCGCGAGCCGTGTCGAGGGTGAGCTCGCCCTTGGGCGGGAACATCTCAAACGAAATGGGCGCGGTGCCCTGGGATGCTGCCTGCTTAAAAACCTCGTCGACGCGCATATCGTGCTCCTCTAGATACGTAATAGTGTGATGTGTTGTAAGGATTCTACAGCACCACTGTGCCACGGTGGAGTTTCACTCGCTATTTGAGGATACCAATCAAAGATGCCTTGCTATCGGCTTTCTCTATAACAGAGCGGCTAATCTAGGCACGGACTATAAAGACTGGTATCTGATGCAAAATACCAGTTAATAGAGCTCCATCCCAAATTGACTACCCTTAAACCATGGGGAGAGGTCTGCAATTTATGCAGTTGATTGGCTGTTGAGGGTGGCAACGCCGCCTCGATAGGGTAACCTCATTGATTGGTTTCGCGACAGCAACATAACGGTAATGTCGCGGAAACACGGCGAGTCTAAGCTATGACTCGTTCGTTAGTAATCAACACCGCTTCTCACGCGGTGCCGATACGAAGGGAGTTCCGTATGGCCGAACTTACTGACCGCTTCGGGACCATGGTGTTCTCTGAGGAAGTCATGAAGGACTACCTCCCCAAGGACATTTGGAAGCGCCTTGCTGCAACCCTCGAGGGCGGTGAGCCGCTCGACCTGGATGTGGCCAACGCCGTTGCCCATGCCATGAAGGTCTGGGCCATCTCCAAGGGCGCGACGCACTACGCGCACTGGTTCCAGCCGCTTTCGGGCATTACTTCCGAGAAGCACGACAGCTTCCTGGAGCCCAACCACGACGGCACCGCCATTACCAAGTTTACGGGCAAGAACCTCATCCAGGGCGAGCCCGATGCCTCCAGCTTCCCCAATGGCGGCCTGCGTGCCACCTTCGAGGCCCGTGGCTACACCGCCTGGGATCCCACCAGCCCCGCCTTCATTAAGGACGATGTCCTGTGCATCCCCACGGCTTTCTGCTCCTACACGGGCGAGGCCCTGGACAAGAAGACCCCGCTGCTGCGTTCCATGACCGCGCTCTCGCGTGAGTCCAAGCGCGTTTTGGCGCTGTTCGGTAAGACCCCCAAGAAGGTCGTTCCTTCCGTGGGCGACGAGCAGGAGTACTTCCTGATCAAGAAGGACGCTTACCGCAAGCGCAAGGACCTGGTCATCACCGGCCGCACCCTCTTTGGTGCTGCTCCATGCAAGGGCCAGGAGCTCGAGGAGCACTACTTTGGCGCTATCCGCCCCACCGTCTCGGCCTACATGAAGGACTTGGACGATGAGCTGTGGGCGCTCGGCATTCCCGCCAAGACCAAGCACAACGAGGTCGCTCCCTGCCAGCATGAGCTCGCACCGGTCTATGGCGAGGTCAACGAGGCCATCGACCAGAATCTGGTCATGATGGAGAAGATGAAGCTCATCGCCTCCCGCCACGACTTGGTCTGCCTGCTGCACGAGAAGCCCTTTGAGGGCATCAACGGCTCGGGCAAGCACAACAACTGGTCGCTTGGCACCGAGTCCGAGAATCTGCTCGATCCGGGCGACACTCCGCTCGACAACCTGCAGTTCATCGTCTTCCTCACCGCGGTGATCGAGGCCGTCGATAACTATCAGGAGCTCCTGCGTGCCTCCGTTGCCTCGGCCGGTAACGACCATCGTCTGGGCGCCAACGAGGCTCCTCCGGCGATTATGTCCATCTTCCTGGGCGACCAGCTTACCGAGGTCGTCGAGAAGATCATCGATGGCAAGGCTTCCGTCCATGCCACGCGCGGCGTGCTCGACTTGGGCGCCGATACCCTGCCCAAGCTGATGCAGGACAACACCGACCGCAACCGCACCTCCCCGTTCGCCTTCACCGGCAACAAGTTCGAGTTCCGTGCCTGCGGCTCCGAGCAGAACGTCTCCGACTCCAACCTGGTGCTCGATGCCGCCGTGGCCAAGTCGCTCAAGTCCTTCGCCGACGCGCTTGAGGGTACGCCCGAGGATGAGTTCCAGGATGCCGCGCTCGAGTACTGCAAGAAGGTGCTGACCGATCACCAGCGCATCCTGTTCTCCGGTGACGGCTACTCCGATGAGTGGCCCGTCGAGGCCAAGAAGCGCGGCCTTGCCAACAACAAGACCACGGCCGACGCCCTGCCCGCCTTTGTTTCCGATAAGGCCATCGCGCTCTTTGAGGAGACGGGTGTCCTGACCAAGGCCGAGGCCCAGTGCCGCTACGACTGCAAGCTCGAGAAGTACAACAAGCTCATGAACATCGAGGCCACCACGATGGTTCGCGAGGCGCGTCGTACCTATCGCCCGGTCATTACCGCCTATGCCACCAAGGTCGCTAAGGGCCTTGAGACTATTCGTGCTGCCGGTGCTGAGGCCGCCATGCAGTGCGAGCAGAACACGCTCAACAAGCTCTGCAACGGCATCACCACCATCAACGACTCCATCAAGGCGCTTGACGCCGTGCATCAGAAGGCTGAGGCCCTCGATGGCCAGGAGCAGGCCAACGTGTACGCGCACGAGGTCGTTCCCGCTATGGATGCGCTGCGTGCCGCCGTGGACGCCATGGAGGAGATCGTGGCAGCCGACTACTGGCCGGTCCCGACCTACGACGACATCCTGTTCTACGTGTAGGGCGTAACTGACATATCGTCACGGTATTGAGCCGGGGTCCGCATCATGCGGGCCCCGGTTTTTGTTTGCGAAGGACGCTTTGAAGCCCGTTTTGCCGCCGATGTGCCTAGGTATAAAGGGCTATGGGCAAAAAACGTCAAATATGAGTACTGTCACAAGTCCTGTAACATTATTTATTTGCAAAATATGTAGTGTTACGCAACATATGTCCAAGTACTTAGCCGATAAACGTCTGCAATTTTTCCGCCGTAGGACGCCCGACGGCTAAATCGCCTTCTGAAGGCATGAAATCGCTGTAACTAAAATGGTAACAGTACTCATATTTGCCATTTTTTGACCACAGGCCTTGCGATGATGCCGGGATTCGCACCCTGTCGGGTTCGAATCCCGGCATATCGGTAGCAAAAAGCCCGTCACCGCGGGGGTAACGGGCTTCTAGTTTCAAATGGTGCCCCCAGCGGGATGTCCGCGTGCGGCTGGCGCCGCCCGCTTCCGCTGCGTCGCTCCGCTCCTTGCGTGCTGCGCTGGAAAACGCTTGCGCGTTTCCTCAGCTCCGCACCCTGTCGGGTTCGAATCCCGGCATATCGGTAGCAAAAAGCCCGCTACCGCGAGGGTAACGGGCTCTTCAATTCAAATGGTGCCCCCAGCGGGATTCGAACCCGCGATATCCACCTTGAAAGGGTGGCGTCCTTGGCCGCTAGACGATGGGGACAGCGGGAAAGAGTATAGCAGACTTTTTTAGCCGTTCACATATCGTTGGCAAACTGAAAAACCACCACACAGGAGCTGACTCCCTATCCCGATCTTCAAACATCTCAACCTGTAACATCTGGGCGGGCAAATCGGCTCTATGTGTTACAGATTGAGACAAACCGCTGGGACGGGTCAAAACCACCACAAAGGTGCCTGTCCCCTTTGTGGTGGTTGGGGCGTTAGGGGAGGAGCTTCATGGCGGCGTCGTGGGCGGCGTGCTCGTAGGTGTCGTCGAGGGTTTTGAGCGGCAGCAGGGCCGTGGCCTGCGCATCGCCGCGGCGCTCGAGGGCGTGCGCGATCAGCCAGTCGGCGAGTTCGGGGTTCTTGGGCAGTGCCGGTCCGTGCAGGTACGTGCCGATGACGCCCTTGTAGATCAGGCCCTCAAAGCCATCGTCGCCGTTGTTGCCGGTGCCCGTGACGACGGACGTTCCGAGCGGCGTGGCCTCGGCGTCCAAAAGCGTGCGGCCACCGTGGTTCTCGAATCCCACAAAGGGCTCAGGTGCCAGATCGGTTTTGACGGCTACGTTGCCGATCAGGCGGTCGGAGCCGCGTACGGTTTCGGCGGCAATGACGCCCAGGCCCTCAATGCGATCGTCGCCCATGTAGTACGAACGGCCGAGCAGCTGATAGCTGCCACAGATGGCAAGCAGTGTGCCGCCGTCCTCAACATAGGCCGCGACCTTGTCTTTTTGGGCGAGCAGCTCGTGTGCCACGGCTAGCTGGTCGCGGTCGGAGCCGCCACCCATCATGACGATATCGGCATCGGTGAGATCGAGTGACTCGCCCATACGGACCTCGTCCACGCGCACGGGAATGCCACGCCAGGCGCAGCGGCGCTCGAGGGCGATGACGTTGCCGCCGTCGCCGTAGAGGTTGAGGGCATCGGGATACAGGTAGACGATGCGCAGCGGGCGCGAAAGCTCGACTGGCGCGATGCTGACAGGAAGAGCACTGCCGTCGGCACGGGCTACGGCGCGCCCAGCAACAGCGTCGGCGGTGGCGCCTTTCAGCCTGTCGAGCTCCTTGACCAGCGGCGGGAAGGCCGTGTAGTTGGCGACGGCGTAGAAGGTGTCATCGGCGGCCTCGTCTGCCACGGCGCCAATTGCCTGCGCGACGTCCGAGATAATCGCGGCATCGATGCCGGCGTACTTGAGGCGCACCTGCATGTCGTGCGCGCGCGTGCCTCCGGCAAAGGCGACAAGACCCGGCGTGTCGGCGATGCGCTCAAAGTCGACGTCGTAGATCCACGATACATCGTGGCCGTCGGCATCGTTATCGTTGAGGAAGAAAGCGCAGAGTCTGCCGCCTGCCGTCTTGATGGACTGGATTTGTCGATCGAAGCCTACGGGATTCTTAGCCAGGTTGGCCTCGACGGTGCGGCCGGCGATATCCCAGCGGCCCATGCGTCCGCCGGCGGGGACGTAGGCATCGAGCGTGGGCTGCAGGTGCGCCGTATTCACGCCTAACTCATGTGCGGCAAAGAATGCAGCGGCAACGTTGTAGACCATGTACAGGCCGTTGTAACGCGTGACGATGTGTGCGGCTAGCGCGCTGGAATCAGATCCAAACACCAGGTCAAAACCATAGCCGTCGCAGCCGAGCTCCACGCCCGTCACGCGACGGACAAGCGCAGGGCGGGCCCAGCCGCACGAGGGGCAATGGTAGGCGCCGAGCTGGCCGTATTGCACGTAGTCATACTCCAGCGGCGCGTTGCACTGTGAGCAAAAACGTGAGTCGCTAATACGGTCGGACTCGGTGTTGGTGGCGCCGTCGATGCCAAAGGCAATACTCGCGTTGGGAACGCGCGCGGCAATCGAGGCGCACAGCGGGTCGTCGGCGTTGTAGATAAGCGTTGTTGTCGGCGAGAGCTCCAACGCATGGGCGATGACCTCCTGGGTGTGATCGATCTCGCCGTAGCGGTCTAGCTGGTCGCGGAACAGGTTGAGTAGCACAAAGTACGTCGGCTTGAGCTTGGGCAGAACGCGTACGGTGTAAAGCTCATCGCATTCAAAAACGCCCACGCGCTTGCCGCCGCCGGCTCGCTTGAGGCCGCTGCGCGCCTCAAGCAGTGCGCCCACCACGCCCGGCTCCATGTTGTTGCCGGCGCGGTTGCATACCACGGTGGCGCCGCTGGCGGCAACGGCGTCGGCGATGAGGTTCGAAGTGGTGGTCTTACCGTTGGTGCCGGTGATCACCACGCTGCGGTCGACAAGGCCGGCGAGGTCGCTCAGCAGCTCGGGATCGATCTTCATGGCGATGCGGCCGGGGAGTACGCCGCCCTGGCGCTTAAGGACGGAGCGCAGCCCCCAGCGGGCGATATCGCTCGAGGTGCAGGCAAGAGATGAGCGGAGATTCATGAAGCCGTTCCTAACGTGAATGACATGGTCGTGGCGTTTGCACCGTTAAAAGCCGTAACGGCGCGCAAATTCCTGGGCAAGCTGCGACACGTCTTCGCAGGCATTGGCCCAGGGGGCAAAGTCGGGAGTGTCCGAGATAATGCCGTCCGCTTCCCAAACGGCCTGGTGCGAAAGATCCCAGGGATCGCGTGGCTCGGGCCGGCAGGGAAGGTACGGTGTCTGGTACATGGGATTCAGCAAGAAGAACGCGCCACCCTCGCAGCGGTTAGCGAACTCGCGCAGCGCGCGCACCGCCGGACGCATCTTGTTCGTTTTGAACAATAGGATTGTGCGGGCGAGCAGGTACCAGGGGGAGTTCTCGAGGGCATCGGCTCCCACCTGTTCCTCGAGCTGGTGGGCTAGGGCAAAAAAGCCGTCCTGGTCTTCCAGACGAGCGAGGGCGAGCAACACGGTGCCGGCAGCTCGGGTGGGATAGCCTTCTGCCTTAAGGACGCGGCGGGCGTAGTTGGCGGCAGCACGGTAACGAGCGCTCGCCATGCACAGCTGCGAGATGGCTTCGAGTGTGTGAAGCCACCCGATAAGAGCCGGCTCGCTCACGGTAAGGTCTGCTGCGGTGACACCGTCGGCCAAAACATTATTGGCCCAGTAGTGCGGGGCTTCCATGTCGAACCCGGGCACGCTTTGCTGCAGGTAATCGGCCGTGGTCGCCTCGAGCTTCATCAGGTCGCCCAGGCAGGCGTCAACGGGCGTGTCGGCCAGGATGATGGCGAGCAGCTGCGCGTCGAGGACATACGCATCGATGCGGACGATCTTGAGCAGCTCATCGCGCATATCGTCGAACAGGCGGTTGCGCGTCTGTTCAAACTCCTCATCGCTGCCCATGTCCTCGATGCGATGGAGCTCGTCGAGCAGGTGGCGATGAACACCGGCATAGGACAGCAGCGCCTGGGCATGCTCGGACTGCGCGTACTTTTGGGGATTCGCGCTAATGTCGTTATGGACAAGCTCGCGTGCTGCATCGGTGAGCTCGGGGTGCGACGCCAGATAGGTGCGCTCCAAGTAGGCGGGGATGTAGACGCTCGGATCCATCAGAGGTCCCCTCCCTTAAATGGAAGCCCCTGCTCGGCTGCGCGCAGGATGCGCTCGTCGATTTGGGAACGCACGATGTCGTTGGTGGCGACCCAGGCGGCAAAGCTGGCGTTGTCGGGAGCGCCCAGGCCCTCCTGCAGTACCGGCGTCGCCTCGGACAGTGCAAGGACGAGCTCGTCGGTGGAGCCTGCACCCACGTTGACGCGGGCATAGACGCCATCGGGAAACTCGGTTTGGAAGTAGAGCGCCTCGGCCGCGTGCGGACACGAGCGCGCAAGGATACGCAGGTAGTGCTCGGCGCCCTCGTAGTCCAGCTCGCGCCAGGCTGCGCTCATCAGTGCGATGAGCGTCCACGGGTCCAAGTCGCGCTCCGCATCTTTGGGGCGGCGGCGCAGCGGGGTATTCGCGAGATAGGGTACAGAGTGGGCAGAGCGAAAACGCTTGAGCTCCTCGGCAGAGTATTCGAGCTTTGCCATGGCGAGCATCGCGGTGTGGCGGACACCGGCCGGATCGTTGGGCGCAAAGTCCAAGCTGCGATTCGCGGCTTCGAGCGACATGCGGTAGCGTCCGCTAATGAGCGCGCGCGATGCCAAGGCGGCAAGCCAGCGCAGGTAGGGGCGGCGCATAAGGTCGCCAGCGGCCTCGCGCTCGTAGGGGTCCTGCGCCGAGGCGATCTTGAGCGCCAGATCGTGCTCCACCTCGTCGCACTTGGACACCAGATACTGCACGTATTCCTCGTTGGATTCGGCGGTGAGTGCCGTCAGCATGCGCTGAGCGTCCCAGTTGGCCGGATCGAGTGCGGCCGCCTCGCGGAGCATGTTCTCGGCAGCTGCCTCTTCTTGCTCTGCCTGGGTATCGTCAGGGATAAAGGGAATGCGGTAGTCGACAGCCTCGACCACCTTGGCAATGAGGTGCCCGGCGCGGTCGCGGTCGTGCACGATGAGCGGTGCGGGGTTGCGGGTGAATTGTTCCATCAGACGCTCTACGGCGGCACCGTCGGTGAGCGGGATACTGTCGCGGCGCAAGGCCTCAAGAACGAGGCGATGGCAATCCTCTTGAATGGGATCGAATGCCATGGGGCCTCCTTTGCTGCGGTTAGGGTTCAAATATCTCTATATAAGGTTCTAGTTTACCCGCATGTGGCACACCGGGGGTGCCGCACTTGGACTTGCACCTTTGCACCACGAAGTCGGATGTCGCACAAATGTCGGCACCATGGACGGCCGAGTGGTATCACGGTGCCGCAAACGGTCGATTTTTGGCGGCGAACGGTGCATATTTTGGATGGGCACAGCCCTGCCCGGGATATGTAGTCAACCTTGATAAAACGTTTGCCCAGCTTGGGAGTATGAATGCCGCACAAGGGTCTTCAGGGATAGAAAAAACGTTTCATCATTGGCGGCTTTAGGTGAATAACTGACCAACCAGAACGGTAAAATAGTGTTTGTCTGAGCGTTGAGACGTTTAGACATCGCGCATTGTCATCGCCGGCAACGCGCAAACCGGTCCTAACGGAGCCAATTGGGTGCTCCGTTATATACGCAAGTCTAAGAGGGGCTTGTTTAGGAGGCACAGTATGGGACGTTTTACCAATCCTCGCGATCTGTACTTTGGTGAGGGCGCTCGCCACGAGGTGAAGAACCTCAAGGGTAAGAAGGCCATCATCGTTTCTGGCGGCAGCTCTATGCGCCGCGGCGGGTTCCTGCAGGACGTTGAGGCCGACCTCAAAGAGGCCGGCATGGAGGTCAAGCTGTTCGAGGGCGTCGAGTCCGATCCCTCCATCGAGACCGTCATGAAGGGCGCAGCCGCTATGCGCGACTTCGAGCCCGACTGGATCGTTGCTATCGGCGGCGGTTCGCCCATCGATGCTGCTAAGGCCATGTGGGTCTTCTACGAGTATCCCGAGGAGTCCTTCGACAACATTATCCAGCCGTTCAGCTTCCCCGAGCTGCGTCAGAAGGCTCACTTCTGCGCTATTTCCTCTACCTCCGGCACCGCTACCGAGGTCACCGCATTCTCCGTCATCACGGATTACGAAAAGGGCATCAAGTACCCGCTGGCCGACTTCAACATCACCCCTGATGTCGCCATCGTCGACCCCGAGCTCACCTACACCATGCCCGCCAAGCTGTGCGCTCACACCGGCATGGATGCTCTGACCCACTGCATGGAGGCCTACGTTTCCACCTGCGCCTCTATGTTCACCGACGCCAACGCTCTGCACGGCATCCGCGAGATCGTCGAGTGGCTGCCCAAGTCCTATGCTGGCGACCATGAGGCCCGTCAGCACATGCACGAGGCTCAGTGCATCGCCGGTATCGCCTTCTCCTCGGGCCTGCTCGGCATCGTTCACTCCATGGCTCACAAGACCGGTGCTGCCTTCGAGAACGGCCACATCATCCACGGTGCTGCTAACGCCATGTACCTGGGCAAGGTCATCCAGTGGAACTCCAAGGACCCGCGTGCTGCCGAGCGTTACGCTTACGTGGCCAAGGAGATCCTGCACCTTCCCGGCGAGACCAACGAGGAGCTCATCGCTGCACTCGTCCAGAAGATTCGCGACCTCAACGACCAGCTCAACATTCCGCAGTCCATCAAGGATTACGCGAATGGTGGCGTGAAGGTCGACGCCGAGAACCCGCAGATGGTTTCCGAGGAGGAGTTCCTCGCCAAGCTGCCCGAGATCGCCGCGAACGCCGAGCAGGACGCCTGCACGCCCGAGAACCCGCGTGAGACCAAGGCTGCCGACTTCGAGAAGATCCTCAAGGCCTGCTACTACGACACCGACATCGATTTCTAATCGACTCTTGTTATCGTAACGAGGGGCTCCGCACGTATCTGTACGGAGCCCCTTTCTTTTTTAGAGAATGGGATAGTTATGGCTGCAATTTTCAATAGCCCCAGCAAGTACATCCAGGGTCCGGACGAGCTCGCCAAGCTCGGCTCCTATGTCGAGCCGCTCGGCGCTAAGGCCCTCGTCATCGTGACGCCTTCGGGCAAGAAGCGCGTCGGTGCCAGGATCGAGGGCGGCTTTGCCGAGGCTAAGGCCGAGCTGCTGTTTGAGGACTTTAAAGGCGAGTGCTCCAAGGGCGAGGTCGATCGTCTGGTTGCGCTCGCGCGCGACAACGGCTGCGACATCATCGTCGGTGTCGGTGGCGGCAAGATCCTCGACACCGCGAAGGCCGTCGCCTATTACCTGGAGTCCCCGGTTATCATTTGCCCCACCATTGCTTCGACCGATGCCCCGTGTTCGGCGCTTTCGGTGCTTTATACCGATGACGGCCAGTTCGACAAGTATCTCTTCCTTAAGGCAAACCCCAATATCGTCCTTATGGATACGACGGTCATCGCGGCGAGCCCGGTGCGCCTGACGGTTTCCGGTATGGGCGATGCGCTCGCAACCTATTTCGAGGCTCAGGCGACGCACGATGCCGACGGCGGCACCTGCGCCGGCGGCAAGGGCGGCATGGCCGGCCTGGCGCTCGCCAAGCTCTGCTACGAGACGCTTATGGCCGATGGCGTCAAGGCCAAGGTCGCGCTGGAGAAGGGTGCGCTCACGCCTGCCGTCGAGCACATCATCGAGGCCAATACGCTGCTTTCGGGCATTGGCTTTGAGAGCTCGGGTCTTGCTGCTGCTCATGCCATCCACAATGGCCTGACGATGCTGCCCGAGTGCCACGGCATGTATCACGGCGAGAAGGTCGCCTTTGGCACTATCGTCCAGCTGGTACTCGAGGATGCCCCGACCGAGAAGCTCGAGGAAGTCTTGGGCTTCTGCATTGAGCTGGGCCTGCCGGTCACGATGAAGGAACTTGGCGTTGCCGAGCTTACGCGCGAGCAGGCCATGATTGTTGCCGAGGCCGCCTGCGCGCCCGAGGACACCATGTGCAACATGCCCTTTGAGGTGACGCCTGAGATGGTCGCAAACGCCATCCTGGGTGCAGACGCACTGGGCCACTACTATCTCATGGATGAGTAAATCAAGCTAAGGAAGGGGCAAAGCCAGCAGATGGCTTTGCCCCTTTTTGCTATGGTGCAAAGGGGTCAGGTTACTTTGCACCAATCGTTGTTTGATGAAGGGTGGATTCTCGTATGGCGCTTCCTATGGTTTACGGCGGTCCCGGCCGGTATGTTCAGGGGCCGGGGGAGCTTTCGCGCCAGGGCAGGTATTTGTCATGGTTGGGCTGCGCTGCCTATGTCTTGTTTGACCAGGGCACCGAGGATCGGCTGTGCAGGCAGATTGTCGATGGATTTCTGGACGACGATCTGAGTGAGCCGTTCTTTAAGATTTATGACGGTCCGTGTACGGAAGAGGCCGTTGTCGAAATGGCTAAGGAAGCCCAGGCCGAGTATTGTGACATGGTGGTGGGTATTGGCGGCGGCAAGATGCTCGATATCGCCAAGGCCGTTGCGTTTTATGCCGAGTTGCCGTTGTACGTATGCCCCACGGCGGCCTCGATGGACGGTCCGTGCAGCGTGATTTCCGATGGCGATCTGCAGGGTGTTGCAAATGCGGTCTTTAGAAACGAGCGCAACATGGCCAACGAGCAGGCCAAAGTGACCAAACAAAAGCTCGTGCAGCTCATGTGCGAGGCATAGCTTGGCACTTGATTGACCTTGTGCAATCGAGGCGGCGATAGGCTATGGGCTATTTGCCGCAAAGATGCTCCGCGTGTAATTTGCCCGAGGCGTGGGCCGATAGCGTATCATTATCTCTTGCTTGTTTGCACTGCTCAGGGAGGGGCCGCGCATGGCGCAGGAACACGATCTGTTTGATGACATTATCGAGATCAGCAAGGGTTTCGACTTTCTTAAAAACCCGCTTGGCGGTGTGACCGATGCACTCGATCCGTCGGCGCCGCAGTGGAATCCTGCCGACTACAAGGAGCGTCCGCGCGGCAACACCATTCCGTGCCTGACCTGCAAAAACGAAAAGAGCGGCTGCACCGCGTGCATGGACGTGTGCCCGGTCAACGCTATCGAGGTCGAGGAAGACACCATCGAGATCCTCGACTCCTGTCGCAAGTGCGGCCTGTGCGCCGCTGCCTGTCCGACCGAGGCGATCATCTCGCCGCGCCTGGCGCCCAAAAACCTGTATGACGATATCGTCTCTGCTGCTACGAGCCACGAGACCGCCTACGTCACCTGCACGCGCGCCCTCAAGCGCATGCCGCGCGAAAATGAGGTCGTCGTTGCCTGCGTGGGCGATATTACGGCAGAGACTTGGTTTTCGGTACTGGCCGACTATCCCAACGTGAGTGTGTACCTGCCGTTGGGCGTGTGCGATAAATGCCGCAACACCGGCGGTGAGGACATTCTGGGCGAGGCCATCGCCACTGCCGAGGAGTGGGCCGGTACGGGCATGGGCCTGGAGGTCGACCCTAAGAGCCTCAAATGCCATAAGCGCCGCGAGTACGAGCGCAAGGAGTACATGGAAAGGATTGCCCGCACCACGGGCCTGACGGTGACCAAGCTCAACCCGGCGACGGCGGCGCTGGCCTCGGTGACGCAAAAGCTCAAGGCCCATCGCCATCAGATTACCCAGCTGGAGCGCACACTCAACACCATGTGCGGCACCACGACGACCAAGCGTCGCCGTTCGCTCACGCACGGGCGCCAACTGGTACTCTCGACGCTGCAAAACCATCCCGAGCTTGCCCAGAACATGCAGGTGAGCACGCCGGAGTGCGATTTTGACAAGTGCACGTCGTGCGGCGAGTGCGTCAACGTGTGCCCCACGTTCGCCTGCGATTTGGTGGGAAGCGGCCGCTTTGCGTTGGAGTCCACGTATTGTTTAGGCTGTGGCGCTTGTGTCAAGGTTTGTCCCGAGCATGCGCTCAAGCTTGTTGAGCACGACGCGTCCAATCTGGTCGTCGTCGATCCCGAAGCCGAGGAAAAGGCCGCCCAGAAGGCGAAGGCTCACGAAGAAGCTGAGAAGGTCAAGGCCGAGGCAAAGGCCAAGCTGGACAAGATGCTCGATCAGGTGGAGAAACTCGCGGACTAGCTAAAAGAGCGTAAATGATGGCCGGTGGGACAGGTGCTGCCCCGCCGGCCAAAAAAGTTGCGGTGGAATAGTTCCTGTTTTGCCCTTAAGCTGGCCATTCTAGGAACTATTCCACCGCAACTATTAGATGGTTAGCTCATACTGCTCTGATGGGTCTCGCTGCCGTTATTGCGGCGGGTGACCGTTTCGTGGAGTAAAAAGAAGCTGGGAACCTGCTTTGTCTCGGTGTATTCCATAAGGATACCGTCGGCGTTGTAGGTCTGCCCGCGTACAACGGCGAGTGCGTTAAAGTCGTCGAGATCGAGCACGCGTGCATCCTCGGGCGTGGGATGCTCAATCGTTACATCGCGTTTGCCCGTGGCAATCTTAATGCCAAGGTCTTCTTCGAGGTAACGATAGATCGAGTCGTTGACAATCTCGGGTGTCAACCCCGGTACCTGTGAGCTTAGGTAATAGGAGTCGTCGGAGCACACGGCCCGTCCGTCTGCATAACGGATGCGTTTGGCACGCGTGAGCTCACAGCCTTCAGGAAACCCGGTAATCTTGGAGAGCGCCTTGTTGCAGACGAGGAGCTCAAAGACAGTGGTAACCGTTTTGAGCTCAAAGCCTCGGCTGGCTGCGATTTCCTTAAAGGTCTCGAGTCCGCCGCCGCCACGACTCGTCTCGTCACTGATGTTGCGAATGACGCGCATGCCTTTGCCTTGCTGGGGGAGCACGTAGCCATCTGCCGCAAGCATCGAGATGGCGCGACGGACCGTCATGCGCGAACAGTCAAACAGCTGCGTGAGCTCAGTCTCCGAAGGCAGATAACTCTGATAGGCGTATGTGCCGTCGTCAATCGACTGCTTCACGTTGTCGTAAATAGTTTGGAAGATGGCTCGCGCCATGACGGTCTCCTAGAGCTGGGTGCGTGAACGACGGATGAGGGCCGTCCACGCAGGTGTCAATCGATTTACTTGCTGGGATCGATTATATATTTGCCCATGGCACGCAGGGCCGGGTCTGACAGGATGGCACCGAGTTCGTCGAGGGAGGCTACCTTTGCGACCATCGAGGATACGTCGAGCCTGCCAGAGTCGATGAGCTCGAGCGCGCGACGCTGCGTATAAGGGTTGATGTAGGACGAGGTAAGCACAAGCTCCTTCTGGAAGACCTCGAAGGGCTTGACGGTGATTGTCTCATCGGGCTTGGTGAGGCCGAACATCATGACCGTAGCCTTGTGGCCGGCGATCTGGATAGCCTGCTCGATGGTGACGGGCTTGCCAACACACTCGATAACGACATCGACGTTGCCGATGCCCTCCTGCTTCAGGCGGGTCGGGACGTCCTCGTGGATGGAATCAATTGCCAGGTCGGCGCCGAGTTTGAGCGCAACCTCGCGCTTGCCTTCGACAGGCTCGAGCAAGACAACCTTGGTGGCGCCGGCGTTTTTAGCAAGCTGCATCATGAGCAGACCGATCATGCCACCGCCGATAACGACAACTGTGCTGCCGGGCTTGATGTTGCACATATCGATGCCGTGCAGGCAGCAGGCGACGGGCTCGGTCATAGCACCCTGCTCAAAGCTGGTGTGATCGCCCAACTTGTAGACTTGCTGCATATCGACGGAGCAGTACTCGGCAAAGCCGCCGTTAACGGTGGTGCCGTAACCGGTCATATGCTCGCAGTAGTGGTTGATTCCGTCGCGGCAGGGTTCGCAGCAGCCGCAGGGATGGTTTGGGTCGATGCACACACGATCGCCCGGTTTAAAGCCAGCGACGTCGCTGCCCACGGCCTCGACAACGCCCGCAAACTCATGACCAAGGATCGTGGGCGGGGTAACGTCGGCTGCACCCTTGTCGCCTTCATAGATATGCACGTCGGTGCCGCAGACGCCGCAAGCTTTGACGTTGATCAGAACGTCACGCTTGCCCACGGTCGGTTTTGTCGAATCCTCGACCCTGAGATCGTGCTTTCCATAGAAGACCGCGCTTTTCATGGTGACTCCTTAACGTAGCGGTGAATGTTGTAATGAAGTATAGGCATGTCTATAGATATAGACAAGCACATCTAGACAAGTAGAAAAGAAAAATGAAATGCAGCCATCAGCTATGTCAGATTTAACAGGCGAAATACTGGACATATACCGTTTACGGCCAATAATCAACCGTTTACCGACCGTAGTATTTATGCTAACTTGTCTAGATAAGTGATATGATAAAAATAGAAGCGCAAGAAGTCAGGGAAGCGGGCCCACCCGTCCTATTGCACGAGGTACACGCAAACGGCGCGTCTGCGGTCTCGAGTGAAGCCAAAACCGCAGTCGCTCCGAATGAAGAGAGGGGGATTCCCCGTCATGATGCAAAAGATACAACGTTTCGGCGGTGCAATGTACACGCCTGCAATTCTTTTCGCATTTTCCGGAATCGTCGTCGGCCTGGGTACGTTGTTTACCACCGAGGCGATCTTTGGCGAGATGGCCACTGCGGGCCATCTTTGGTTTGATTGCTGGAATGTGCTGCTCCAGGGTGGTTGGACGCTCTTTAACCAGATGCCGTTGCTGTTTTGCGTAGCGTTGCCAATCTCGCTCGCGAACAAGCAGAACGCTCGCTGCTGCATGGAGGCTTTGGCCATCTACCTTACCTTCAACTACTTTGTAAGCACAATCTTGGGGCAGTGGGGCCCTGTCTTTGGGGTCGACTACTCTGTCGAGGCGGGCAGCGGTACTGGTCTTGCCACTATCGCAAGCATCAAAACGCTTGATATGGGCATCATGGGCGCGCTTATCATTTCTGGTATCGCCACGATGCTGCATAATAAGTTCTTCGACACCGAGCTCCCCGAGTGGTTGGGCGTGTTCTCGGCTTCCGTGTTCATCTATATGATCGGTTTCTTCGTTATGGTTCCGGTCGCTCTTATCGCCTGCCTGGTGTGGCCGCATGTTCAGGCTGCCATCTCTGCCTTCCAGGGATTCATCCTTTCCGCCGGTACGTTTGGCGTGGGTGTCTTTGCTTTCTTCGAGCGCGTGCTGATCCCTACAGGCCTGCACCACTTTATCTATACGCCGTTCTATTACGACAACGCGGCGGTCAACGGCGGCATCTTTGCTGCTTGGGCCAACATCCTGCCCCAACTGGCTGCCGATCCGAGCATTGCTCTTAAGGATGCCGCACCCTGGGCTGCCTATACCTGCCCTGGTTGGACTAAGGTCTTCGGCTCGCTTGGCGTCGCCATTGCGTTTTATATGACCGCCAAACCCGAGCGCAAGCAGCGCGTCAAGGCTCTGCTGATCCCGGTCACCCTTACCGCAATGCTTTGCGGTATCACCGAGCCGCTTGACTTCACCTTCCTGTTCATTGCGCCCGGCCTGTTCGTCGTCCACTGCGTGCTCGGAGCGCTCGGCTGCATGGCTCAAAACCTCCTTGGCGTCGTGGGCATCTTCGACGGCGGCATCATCTCGATGCTCTCGTGGGACTGGCTGCCCCTTTGGGCCGCACACGGTCTGCAGTACGCCATCTCCATCCTTGTCGGTCTGTGCTTTACCGCTCTTTGGGTCGTGGTCTTCCGTTTCCTGATCGTCAAGTTCGACTTTAAGACCCCCGGTCGCGAGGATGACGATGTTGAGGTCGAGCTCAAGTCCAAGGCCGACTACAAGCAAAAGCAGGGCGGTGCTGCTGCTGGCAAATCGGTCGCCCAGAGTAAAGATGATGAGCGCTTGGTGCTTGCCGAGAACATCCTCGATCTGCTCGGTGGCACGGATAACATCATCGATGTAACTAACTGCGCTACCCGTCTGCGCGTTAACGTCAAGGACAAGAGCGTCGTTGCACCCGAGGCTTCCTTCAAGGCGATCGGTACGCATGGCTTGGTGGTCCAAGGTCAGTCAATCCAGGTCATCATCGGCCTTACCGTCCCGCAGGTTCGCGAGAAGTTCGAGAGTCTTCTGAAGTTCGAGAGTCTTCTGTAAACCATCGTCCATCGAAACAATCGGCCTTGCAGAGCCGGTATGCACCGCAAGGTCGATTCTAGAGATAAAAAACTCCACTTCTAGGTAACAATTCCAAACCGCGCAAGGCCGCGTGCGGGGACGGATTGAGCAAGCGGCCAGAATGAGGAGGACATCATGTCCAAGAAGAACTATGCCGTGACCATTGCCGGCGGTGGCTCCACCTTCACCCCGGGCATTGCCCTGATGCTGCTCGAGGAGCGCGACCGCTTCCCGGTCAACAAGGTGACCTTCTATGACAACAACGCCGAGCGCCAGGAGATCGTTGCCAAGGCGTGCGAGATCTACTTCCACGAGAACGCTCCCGAGGTTGAGTTCAACTACACCACCGACCCCGAAACCGCTTTTACCGGCACTGACTTCGTCCTTGCTCACATCCGCGTGGGTCTGTACGCCATGCGCGAGCTCGACGAGAAGATCCCCCTCAAGTACGGCTGCGTTGGTCAGGAGACCTGCGGTGCCGGCGGCATCGCCTACGGTATGCGCTCCATCGGCGGTGTCATCGAGATCCTGGACTACATGGAGAAGTACAGCCCCAACGCCTGGATGCTCAACTACTCCAACCCCGCGGCTATCGTCGCAGAGGCTTGCCGCGTGCTGCGTCCCAACAGCCGCATCATCAACATCTGTGACATGCCGATCGACCTCATGGATAAGATGAGCCGTATGTGCGGCATCAAGGATCGTCGCGAGCTGCAGTACAGCTACTACGGCCTCAACCACTTTGGTTGGTGGAGCAAGATCTACGACAAGGAGGGTAACGACCTCATGCCGCAGATCAAGGAGCACATGGCAAAGAACGGCTACTTGGACGGCATTGAGCACGAGGCCGGTAAGGAGCAGCACGTCGAGGAGAGCTGGATTCACACCTTCGGCAAGGCCAAGGATGTCTATGCTGTCGATCCCGAGACGATTCCCAATACCTACCTCAAGTATTACCTGTACCCGGACTATGTCGTCGAGACGTCTGACCCCAACTACACTCGCGCCAATGAGGTTATGGACGGCCGCGAGAAGAAGGTCTTTGGCGCTTGCCGCGACATCATCGCCAAGGGTACGGCCAAAGACGGCGGCTTTGAGCCAGATGTACATGCCAACTACATCGTCGACCTTGCCTGCGCACTGGCCGAGAATACGCTCGAGCGCTTCCTGCTGATCGTCCCCAACGATGGCGCTGTGCCCAACTTCGACCCGACGGCCATGGTCGAGGTGCCTTGCATCGTCGGTTCCAACGGCTTTGAGAAGATCTGCCAGGGCCCGATCCCGCAGTTCCAGAAGGGCCTGATGGAGCAGCAGGTTTCCGTCGAGAAGCTCGTTGTCCAGGCTTGGGTCGAGGGCAGCTACCAGAAGCTCTGGCAGGCACTCACGCTCTCCAAGACCATTCCTTCGGCGAGCGTTGCCAAGCAGATCCTGGACGAGCTCATCGAGGCCAACAAGGATTTCTGGCCCGAGCTTAAGTAAGGACTACTGTCTCGAACCTCACGCATCTCTGCTTCATTTGCGCCGCCGCGGTGTCCGGATTCGCCCGGATGCTGCGGCGGCGCTATACTTATGAGGTTTGAAGTACCTGTACCAAAAGGAGCTGTCGTGTCCCTTTCCATCGGTATCGTGGGCCTGCCCAACGTGGGCAAGTCGACGCTGTTCACCGCGCTTACCAAAAAGACCGGCCTTGCCGCCAACTATCCTTTTGCCACGATCGACCCCAACGTGGGTATCGTCGATGTGCCCGATAGCCGCCTGCAAAAGCTCGCCGACATCGTCAACCCCGGCCGCATTGTGCCGGCGACGGTCGAGTTTGTCGACATCGCTGGTCTGGTGAAGGGCGCTAACGAGGGCGAGGGCCTGGGCAACCAGTTCTTGGCAAACATCCGCGAGACCGACGCTATCTGCGAGGTCGTGCGCTACTTTAAGGACCCCAACGTCATGCGTGAGGTGGGCCGCACGGGCGAGTTCGTCGACCCCGCCGGCGATGCCGACACCATCATGACCGAGCTCATCCTGGCCGACATGGGCACGCTCGAGAAGCAACTGCCCAAGCTCGAGAAGGAGGCCAAGCGCGACAAGGAGCTCATGCCCAAGTTCGAGGTGGCCAAGCGCCTGCTTGCCTGGCTCAACGAAGGCAAGCGCGCCGCGTCCATGGAGATGACCGATGAGGAGCGTGCCGCCGCCAAGGGCCTGTTCCTGCTCACCATGAAGCCCATCCTGTATGTGGCCAACGTGGACGAGGATATGCTCAACGACGATCTGGCCCCCATCGACGGCGTCAAGCCGCTGCCTATCTGCGCCAAGATCGAGGCCGAGCTTTCCGAGCTCGATCCCGAGGACGCCGCCGACTACCTGGAGAGCCTGGGCTTGGAGCAGCCCGGCCTGGACGTGCTCGCTCAGGCTGCCTACAAGCTGCTCGGCCTGCAGTCGTTCTTTACGGCCGGCGAGATGGAGGTCAAGGCCTGGACGGTTCGTCAGGGTGCGACCGCCCCGCAGGCCGCCGGTGTCATCCACACCGACTTTGAGCGCGGCTTTATTAAGGCCGAGGTCATTGGCTATGACGACTACATCGAGCTCGGCGGCGAGCAGGGCGCCAAGGCCGCCGGCAAGCTGCGTATTGAGGGCAAGGACTATGTCATGGCCGATGGCGACGTCGTGCACTTCCGCTTTAACGTGTAAGGGCGACGCGCATGTTTAAATATGGCAAAAAAGCCGGCTACATGGGCATCGCGCTGCTGGTGCTTGCGGTGCTTCCGCTGGTGGTCGCAGCGTTTGTAATCCCCAACATTGGCCCCGAGGTGGCAACGAAGTTTAATGCCGCCGGCGAGGCGACGCGCTGGGGCAAGAGCTACGAGCTGCTGGCGCTTCCGGTGCTCAACCTGCTGCTGAGCGTGGCAACGTACTTTACGGCGGGACGCCAGGCAAAGAACAATGATGACTCCGCCGCCATGGCGCGCATTGTGTGCGAGCGTTACCTGCGTAACGGTTGCATCACGGGTGTGTTCCTCAACGTGATCAACGTTTACTTTATGTACTCGGCGATTACCGGAACGGGCTTTGGCCTGGGCTTTTAGCATGCGCCTTTAGGCAACGAGCCTGCAAGCATATTCGATGGCTGCTGCGAGGCCGCCGCTCGATCGTGGTTGAAAGACCACGTCGGCGGCGGCCTCGTTTTCGTATCCGGCGCCACGAAGGGCGAGTGCGATGCCGGCTTCTAGAAGGAGCGGCAGGCCGCGTTGGCTGGTTGCGATTACGGCAGCCTGATTGAGCAAGCAGCTGTGCGTTTGGCATTGAATGGCAAGTTCACCTTGCGCCGGGCAAGGGGCCAGAACGGTGGCGACGCGACTTGATAGCAATGCAAATGCTGTGCGCTCATCGGGCGAAAGGCATTCAGCTTCAACGACGACGAGCTTGGGCGGTGCGCTGTTTGTGCGAAGCGTGGCTCGGTACATGCGGACCGAAGAACCCGACATAGAAAACTCCTGTGTATTCGGCAAAACGTAAACTATAGTTTACGTTTATGTTCGGCTCCATTTCAAACTCGGCTGCATGGACGAACGTGCGAAACAGATTCTTGGCAGGCGGGTCGAAGAGACACGCAGGGACCTTGGTATCTCCAAGGTTGATTTTTGTGTGGCGACAGGAATCAGCCGACCCTACCTCGACCGAATCGAAGATGGGACGGCAAATTTCACGCTCAAGGTTCTATTTAAGATCGCGCCCGCACTCGGCATGACGGTGTCAGAGCTTCTCGAGGGCATCGAATAGGGGATACCCGTCGACAACTGAATTACGCCATCGGGATACGGTCGTGGTTGACTTGGCTGTAGAACAGGCGCTGGATCTCGGCCGCATCGCGTGACTGGCCGAGTGCCCACATGGTCTTGGCCACGAGCGTCTCGGTGGTCATGTCGTCGCCGCGCAGAATGCCCGGATGATCGGCGTAAGCACGGCCGACCTCATAAACGCCCAGATCGAGGCCCTCTTCGGGGACCTGCGTGGTCATAACGACGGTGCGACCCGAATCGACCCAGCGGAAAATTGCCTCTTGGAACGACTCGCCCGACTCGCCAAACTCGGGGATACCGCCAATGCCAAAGGTCTCCAGAATCACGGCGTCGTAGCTGTCGGCAAGGGCGTCGAGGATGCCCGGGTTCACGCCGGGCGTAAGCTTGAGTACAAATACGCGCGGGTCGATGCTGTCGTAGAAACGCACCGGGTTTTCGCCCAGATGAGTGCCGTGGAGCCCGTTGCGCACGATGCGGTCGTTGCGG
This sequence comes from Collinsella sp. CLA-JM-H32, assembly GCF_040098165.1. NCBI lineage: Bacteria > Bacillati > Actinomycetota > Coriobacteriia > Coriobacteriales > Coriobacteriaceae > Collinsella > Collinsella sp. CLA-JM-H32. The sequence goes on along the minus strand of NZ_JBBNMZ010000002.1, from coordinate 34,868 downwards.
ATGTAGGCAATGGGCGGATAGTTCACACTAATGAATGCGTTAAAGCTCATGGTGCGCTGCTTGCGGGCGCGCGTGCCGGCAATGGCTACGCCGCCAAACACGATCGAGACGTCGTGCGAATGCTCGTCGAGCGCATAGAGCAGGCTCTGGTACAGATTGAGCTTGGCATCGGTAAAGGGATTGCCCATGGGCTTTTGCGAGCCGGTGAGCACGATGGGCTTGGGGCTGTCCTGAATCAGATAGGAAAGCGCCGCCGCGGTGTAGCTCATGGTGTCGGTGCCGTGCAGGACCACAAACCCGTCGTGGTCGGCATAGCCCTCGACGATGACGTCGCGGATACGCATCCAGTCGCTCGGGCGCATATTGGTGCTGTCGATGTTCATGGGCTGCACCACGTCGAGCTCGCAGAGGTCCGAGATCTCGGGGACGCTCTGGGCGAGCTCCTCACCGGTCAGGGCGGGGGAGAGGCCGTTGCCGTCCTCGGTCGATGCGATGGTGCCGCCCGTGGCGATGAGAAGGATGCGCTTCATGCTGGTATTCCTATCGTATTTGCCGCCGCAAGGGCGGAGTCGTTCGGCAGTATTGTGGCACAGGGCGTCCAATGTTCAAACGTATTACATCATCTGTAACGTTTGGCAACACTTCAATTGCCGTCAAATAAGGGCCTAGGTCGTGCGTTTGCCGTGCGCTGATGGCTGCGAGGGGCGAGAAACCCCATATAACGTGTACACTATGAAGGCTATTTTCGTTCATTCACGCGGGTGGGCACCGGCTCCCCGCCAACAAGAGGGGGAACCATGGATCAAAAGGCTTCCGCAAAGGTCCTCGTACTCGACTTTGGTGCGCAGTACGGTCAGCTCATTGCCCGTCGCGTCCGCGACCTCAACGTGTATTCCGAGATTGTCCCCTGCGACATCTCGGCCGACGAGATTCGCGAGATGAACGCCTCTGCGCTCATCCTTTCTGGCGGTCCGGCTTCCGTGTATGCCGAGGACGCTCCGTCTATCGATCCCGCCATCTTTGACCTGGGCCTTCCCGTCCTGGGCTTCTGCTACGGCCATCAGATCACGGCCGTGACGCTCGGCGGCAAGGTCGGCCACTCCGAGGTGGGCGAGTACGGCCGCGCCACCATCACGCGCACGGCCGGCGCCAAGCTCTTTAACTCCACGCCCATGGAGCAGACCGTGTGGATGAGCCACCGCGACGCCGTTTCCGAGGTGCCCGAGGGCTTTACCGTTACCGCCAGCACTGACGTGTGCCCGGTTGCTGCCATGGAGTGCGTCGAGCGCAAGATTTTCACCACGCAGTTCCACCCCGAGGTCAAGCACTCCGAGTATGGTCAGCAGCTGCTGAGCAACTTCCTGTTTGAGATCTGCGGCCTGGAGCCCAACTGGAGTATGGACAACCTGGTCGAGACCATGACGGCCGAGTTCCGCGAGAAGGTCGGCGACGACCGCGTGATTCTGGCCCTGTCCGGTGGCGTCGACTCCTCCGTCGTGGCTGCGCTGGGCGCTCGCGCCGTGGGCAAGCAGATGACCTGCGTGTTCATCAACCACGGTCTGCTGCGCAAGGGCGAGCCCGAGCAGGTGGAGGAGGTCTTCACCAAGCAGTTCGACGTCGACTTTATCCACGTCCACGCCGAGGACCGCTATGCCGAGCTTCTGGCCGGCGTGACCGAGCCCGAGGAGAAGCGCCGCATCATCGGTACGCAGTTCTGGAAAGAGTTCTTCGCCGTGGCTCAGCAGCTCGAGACCGATGGCAAGCCGGTCAAGTACCTGGCTCAGGGCACCATCTACCCCGACATCATCGAGTCCGGCGCTCGCAAGACGGGCGGCAAGACGGCCACCATCAAGAGCCATCACAACCTGATCCCGTTCCCCGAGGGCGTGCACTTCGACCTTATTGAGCCGCTCGATCACTTCTTTAAGGACGAGGTCCGTGCACTTGGTCTGGCGCTGGGCCTGCCGGGTCACATCGTGTTCCGTCAGCCTTTCCCGGGTCCGGGTCTGGCCATCCGCATCATCGGCGCGATCGACAAGGAGAAGCTCGAGATCCTCAAGAACGCCGACGCTATCGTGCGCGAGGAGCTCGACGCCTACAACCAGCGCCTGTATGAGCAGACCGGCGAGCGTAACTCCGAGCACAGCTGCTGGCAGTATTTTGCGGTTCTGCCCGACATCAAGTCCGTCGGCGTTATGGGTGACGAGCGCACCTACCAGCGCCCGATCATCCTGCGTGCCGTCGAGTCCAGCGATGCCATGACCGCCGACTGGGCCAAACTGCCTTACGACGTCCTGGCCCGCATCTCCGGCCGCATCGTTGCTGAGGTCCCCGGCGCCAACCGCGTGTGCTACGACATCACGTCTAAGCCGCCCGCGACGATCGAGTGGGAGTAGTCTGACAGGGTTCTGACCTGTATTTTTGAGTGCCGCACTGTGCTGCTGAGTTTCGTTTTGTACGAGAGTCACGGCAAAGCCGCCAGCGACATTGGTGAGTAAATCCGATTATCGAGCCTCTGTTCCCGCGTCGGAACGGAGGCTTTTTCTTTGGCTATTTACTCCCTTTCACCTGCAATTTCGCGATTTACTCCCCGTGTTTCGAGACGGCAAGGCACGGGGCGGTATTCGGAGGAATGGGAGTAAGGATTTATCCCGAGTGAGTAGACGCGCGATTTTTGTCCCCGAGAACGAAAAGGGGCCGTTTTAGGTCCTTTGAAACTCAAATCGAACTCAATAGGCCTTTTGACGGTCTCTGTGCGGCGTTTTCCCAGGTCGTTAATGGGGAGTAAAGAATCTCACCGTCTCAAGGAAAGCGGGAGTAATCAGGGGAAATGCCGCGGGGTACCGCCGTGTGCCGCCATGTAAGCCACCGCGTCATTTACTCCCCAGGTGCGCCGAAAATGCCTTTGCATGCAATGGGGAGTAAAAACTCAACATACGCAGGCGTGAGCGGCGCTCACCGCCTAGCTTGGCGTCCTGATTCGGTTGCGCTGGTTGCGAAATGCGGGGAGCCGCTACAGCGAGGCTTTCCAGTCCTCGTATTCGTCGGCGTCGATCTCGCCGTTCTCGAGCTGCGCGCGCTTCTCTGCCCACAGCTCGATCGCCGTCGCGGCTTTGGGCGCGTGCGGAGCCTTGGGGTTCAGGGAGAGGCCCGTGCCGTCGGCGGAGGGAACGATGCCGAACGAGTCCTCGAGCCGCACGAGCAGCGACATGAGGTCGCCCGCGGTCTCGACGCCATAGTCCTTGAGGGCGTTGACGGACACGCCGAGCGCCGCGGAGATGGACTCGAGCAGCTCGGGCTTGACGGCGCGGATGCCGCTCTCGTAGTGGCGCACGGCCCCCTCGGTCAGGCCGACGGCCTCGGCGAGTTGAGCCTGCGTCATGCCGCGCGACTTGCGGTACCGCCTTATGTTTTTGCCTACGGACATGCGCCCTCCTCCTGGAATTACGTATCAGCACATCTTATCAGCGTACGTAAATGTACGCAATTCTATTGACAGTACAGATACGTACGTTTACTCTGAATCTGTAAACCGTACGTATTCGTACGCCATTGATTGGAGGAGCCATGGACGAGAAGGTGGCGAAGACGCCGAGGCCGCACATGCTGGACGCCGACGAGGTCGCGGAGCTGCTGAGGATCAAGAAAGGCAGCGCCTACGAGGTGATCAGGAAGATAAACGCCGAGCAGGAGGCGCGCGGGCGCGTGGTTATCCGCGGACGCGTCCGGAGCGACGTCTTCGACGCCCTGTACTTCCCGGAGGTGGACTGACATGCCCGTGTACAAGGATGGCAACAACGGCACGTTCTACGTGCAGTGCTACTACCGCGACGCCCGCGGCTCGAAGCGCCACAAGACGAAGCGCGGCTTCTCCTCCGAGGTGGAGGCCGCAGTGTGGGAGAGCCAGTTCAAGAGCCTTAACGGCGGGGCCATGGACATGACGTTCTCCGAGTTCGTCGAGGTGTACGCCTCCGAGGTGAAGCCGCGCGTACGCGAGCACACGTGGATCACCAAGGAGTACATCATCAGCGACAAGCTCGTGCCGTTCTTCGGGGACATGCGCATGTGCGACGTGAGGCCGATAGACGTCATCAGGTGGCAAAACGAGCTCACCGAGCACCGGGACGCCGACGGGAAGCCCTGGGCGCCGACGTACCTGCGCACGGTGAACAACCAGCTCAACGCCATCTTCAACCACGCCGAGCGCTACTACGGCCTCACCGACAACCCGGTGCGCAGGGTCGACAAGATAGGCTCGAAGAAGGGCGGCGAGATGCAGTTCTGGACCAAGGACGAGTACCTGAGGTTCAGCGAGGCGGTCATGGACAAGCCGCTGTCGTTCCACGCCTTCGAGCTGCTGTACTGGACGGGCATCCGCTGCGGCGAGCTCCTGGCGCTCACGCCGTCCGACTTCATGCTGGATAGCTCGCGGCTGCGCATCAACAAGTCGTACCAGAGCCTCCGCGGCGTGGACACCGTGACCGACCCCAAGACGCCCAAGTCCGTGCGCACGATCGTCATGCCCGCCTTCCTTCGCGACGAGATGGCGGACTTCATCGAGATGCGCGACGACGTCGCCCCCGACGAGCGCCTGTTCGCCGTGACCAAGCACTTCCTGGCCCACGAGATGGAGCGCGGGTGCAAGGCGTCGGGCGTGAAGCGCATCCGCGTGCACGACATACGCCACAGCCACGTGAGCCTGCTGATCGAGATGGGCTTCTCCGCGCTGGCCATCGCCGAGCGCATGGGCCACGAGGCGGTGGACATCACCTACCGCTACGCGCACCTGTTCCCCACGAAGCAGGACGAGATGGCCGCCGCGCTCGATGGAGCGAGGGGGTAAGCAAGATGCCGTGCGAGAACAGCGCCCGCAAGCGCAGCAAGACGATGGCGTTTCGCTGCACGCCCGAGGAGCACAAGCTCATATGCGAGATGGCAGCCTGGAGCGGCATGAGCAGGCAGGACTACATCATCGCCAAGCTCACCGATACCCAGGTCGAGGTGAGGCCCTCTGTAAGCGTGCAGAAGGCGTTGAAGGACTCGATGGCGGAGTTGTCCAAGGAAGTACGGCTGGCGGCCTCCTACGGCGAGCTGAGCGAGTCCCTGCAGCAGAGGATCGAGCTCGTGATGAGGTTCTTCCTGGCGCTCGGCGAGGGGGTTGAGGCACCAGTGACGGAAGCGCCACCGCAAACCTCGCATTTGGAAGAGCCGACAACATCCGTCATGGATGCGGGCTCCGACACCGCAAGCATCTTCGAGATGGGGCGCATGTAAGGTTTAACGCCAGACCTCCAACGCCTTGTCCGCAAGCCATTCGGCGCGATCGGCGATATCGCCCTCGTCCCAAGACTCCTTCTCCAGGGCGCCGGCCATGGTCGCAAGGCCGGCGGCGCAGAGGGCAAGACCGTCCTTGTATCCCTTTCCCTGCTTCTTGGTGGGCCAATCGGCATCGCGGATGGAGGCGTTGAGCGAATGCGTGATGATGGCGAGGTTGCCGAGCGTGAGGAGCTTCCTGTCCCTTCGCGTGGCAGCCTCATCGTCGAGGGCTCCCCATTTGTTGCGCCACTTCTTGGGCATCATGTGTTCGAGGGTGTACTGGTTGAACCCGAGCAGGGCCGTGCTGCTCATGCCTGGGCGAATGGCGCTTTCCAGCAGATAGAGGACGCCCTTGGACTGAAGGTTGTACAGACACGATTCCTCGAACGCCCTTCGAACCTCGTCATCGCCGGGCATGTACGTCGTCGCCTCTTCGTTTGCTTCAAGAGCCTTCCTCAGCGTCTCCGCGTCCTTCACCTCGTTCAGGATCAGCGAGGTGAACAGCCTGTTGTAGTTCTTCGTGGTCGCCTGAACCAGCGTTCGGCGGACGATGTAGCTCTCAAGCAGGGCGAAGACCTCGGATTCCTCGCCCGAAGACTCCGCGTTCTTGCGAACGTAGAGCACGTACGGGATGAGCGTCGAGTTCTTGAGGCCGAATATCAGCACGTTCAGGCGCTCGACGCCGGGAGCGGAGGGGATGTCCGCGTCGCAGTAGCCGGGGTCGAACGTGGACTCGAACACCTCGGCATACGCCTTCATGCTGTCGAGGATCTCGTCCTTGTCTCCGTTGCAGTACCTGCCGATGAAGTCCTTGTAGGACTGGAAGAGGTTGGACGTGCGCGAATAGAAGAGCTTGTCCTCGGTCGTGACGCCGCGCTTCTTGTCCTGAACCAGGATCTGGAGGAACGCGTCGAAGAACAGGTCGACGAGCGTGCGCTTGATGCGCCCGGTAACGACCTCCTGCTCCCAATACTCCCTCTTCTCCGCCGTGGGTTCGAAGACGTCCTCCCAGCACTCCTTGAACGCCTGCTCGTTCTCGCGGTTGAAGAAGTAGTTCTTGAGGAGCTCCGCCGTCGTCAGGCGCACCCCGAGCGAGTTGATGGTGTCGAATATCTGCTGCTCGTCCTCGCCCTCGGTGAGATCGATGCAGACGAACTGGACGTTCGACTTGATCGTGTTCCTGTCGACCTTCTCTGGGTCGATGTTCTTGAGGAAATAGTTGTAGGCAAGGACGATGGACGAGGAGCCCTCGACAGGCTCGCAGCCCGTGGCGCTGACGACCTTCTCGAAATCCTGCCGGTCGTACTTGCCATGTCTCAAGGCGACTTCGCCGGTCTCCAGGACGAAATCTCGCTCGAACAGCCTATCGGCGTCGATTCTCGCGCAGAGTGCCTTGAAGAAGATGACCATGGTCGTGAGGCGCTGCTGGCCGTCGATGACTGTGCGAACCTCGGACACCTCGGACCAAGTGTTGCCGGAGGAGGCTTGCTTCAGGATGATCGAGCCCAGGAAATAAGGTCGCTTCGAAGCCGTGACGAACTCCATGTCGCCGAGGAAGCGCTCCCATTGCTCTTCTCCCCAGACGTACGCCCTTTGGTAGAAAGGTATTTCGAGCAGGCGCGATCCGTTGAACACGCCGCTTATCGTAGATTTTCCTGCATCCATCCTTAAAGCCCTATCTTTCCTTCGCAGTTGTTACTTATGAGCCAATATCGTCAGTGCGCCGTTCGGCCTCTTAGTATTCCAGGCTCTTGGCATCTTCTCCCAGCAGGCGCTCGAAGACGATACGCAGGTCCTCGTCATCGAGGTAGCCGCCCTCAAGGCAGCCGCGGTCGATGGCGTCGAGCATCGTCTGCTCCTTCTCCTTCAAGCGGTCGTAGATCACGGCGTCGAGGGATAGCTCCCTGCCGTCGCGCATGAACTTCTCGCGCATGAAGTAGTAGCGCGTCTTCTGGTCGTCGGGCAGGCCCAGACGGTGTATGCGGTCCTTTGACTGCAGCAGGTGCACCAAGTTGTAGCTGTACTCGAAATACACCGCGTCGTGGCAGACGCTGTGCAGAGAGACCGACTCGGCAAGCGTCTGCGGGTTGGTCACGAGCACCCTGAAGCGCCCCGCGCGGAAGTCGTCCAGAATCTCGCGTCTCTCTTCCTGTGGCGTGGCGCCGTAGATCGCCTCTGCCGGAATCCCCATGGCGGCGAGGTCGCGGCGGAGGTTGCTGATGCTGCGTACGAAGATGCACCATACTATGACGGGGCGGCCTTCGGCGACGATGCGCTCCACGAGCCGCTCGCACGCCACGAGCTTCGAGCTCGGGCGGCTTCGCTCGATGGCCTCGTAGAACGTCTGCGAGAAGTCGACGTAGTCGATATCCGAGTAGTCATCGCCGACCTGGTCGAGCACGTACTCGAGGTCGCCTGGGTCCACTGCAGAGCAGAGCATCTCGGGGTCGCTCTCGAGCTGCAGGGTGCGTATGATCCTCGCGAGCGCGTTGGGGCAAGACGCGTACAGGACTCGCAGCAATGTGTCCTCATCGGGCGTCGCCTCGACCTCCACGATCTCGTCGGGCTCCGGGCGCGGCACGCCGAGCTCGTCCTTGTTCGTTCGGCAGAAGAAGGGCGCCAGGCTGTCGTTGAGGCTTGCCTGGAGGTCCGCATCGGGCGCGCGGAGCTCGCCCGGCTCGTAGCCGAAGAACGTGTCGTAGTCCTCGGGGTACAGGATGTGCAGCAGGTTGTAGATGTCCTGGTAGGTGTTCGGGATGGGCGTTCCCGTAAGGGCGATCACGAACTTCGCGCCGTCGGCCGCCTCGAGCGCGGCTTCCGCGCGCCTGCCGCCGATGGCCTTCACCCGGTGCACCTCGTCGAAGACGAGCAGGGTCTGGTCGGGGATGATGGCATGCAGCTCCCGCACGTAGCCCGAGAGCGACTCGTAGTTGAACGTGAACAGGTTGCACGCGCCGCTGTCGAGCGACAGCGCGTTGCGCCTGCGCTCGGTCGACATCGCCGCTATGGCGGGGTCTCCCAGCGAGAAGCAGCTCAAAGGCAGCTTATCCCCGAAGGTGGCGACCCACTCCTTCTCCCACGACTCGAAGCCGTTCTTGGGGCAAACCACCACGATGCGGCGCGCGAGCCCCAAATGGCGAAGGTAGGCGAACACGCCGAGCACCGTCGCGGTCTTGCCGGCGCCGGGCACCGAGAAGTCGGCCGCGCGCCCAACCGTCGCCATGAAGAAGGCGTCGAGCATCTGCCGGTCGCGCAGGGGACGCACCATCGAGGCGTTCACTACGTCGCGGAACTCCCGGAAGCGCGGCCCCAGCTGGGGGTCGTCGGCGATGCCCTCGGCGGTCTGCGCCTTGATGGCCAACCCCACCTCGGAGCGCTCGCGGATGTAGGTCTCGCCGGCGTTCACGAAGGCGCCGAAGCTCGGGTCAACCGCGACCTCGACGCCGTGGCCGTCGGCCTCCATGATCGCCTCGAGCATGTCCTGGCACTCGCGAAGGCCCATGCCGCCGTCGAGTAGGATGCGGTCGCGATCGGTGCCGTCGACGGCGCTCGCCGGGTAGTACAGCCAGGCGCGCCATGCGGCCGAGGCCATGAACGAGGCGATGTCTTGCCCCTCGATGCGCAGGTACATGCCGGGGCGCGCCTCGTCGTAGCAGACGACGGCCCTAGGCGCGCTCATCGATCTCACCGATCAGCTCTTCCACCTTGTCGGCGACGGCAACGAGGTTGCGGCGCACCTTCTCGAGCTCGTCGGGTCCCAGCACGTCGAGCATCTCGGGAAGGATCTTCTCGAGCTCGGAGAGGCAGTCGGCGGATTTCTTGGCGGGCGTGTCCATGAGCTTGACGCGGCGCACGGTCTCTCTTGCGCGGTCGCCTGCGCGCTTGAAGCCGTCGACGAGGTTGCCGTCCGAGCGCAGCTCGCTCACCTTCTCGCGCGTGAGGGCGTCGGGACCCATCTTCTCGAGGAGCTCGGACATGGCCTGCAGCTCGGCGGCCTTGAAGTCGGCCTCCGCATCCGTGCCTGCCACGCTGCCGAAGTCTCTCACGTATCGGGTGATGTCGCCCTCGGGCTGCACCACCATGTTGGCGAACATGAGTCGTTTGACAAGCTGTTTGTCGCGCCTGTTGTCGTACTTCTTCAGCACGCGGCTGAACTCGCCCAAGGGGCCATCGACCTTGAGGGCGCGGGCGAGGTGGTACTGCTCGGGGGCCTGGCAGAATTCGAGGAACTCCTCCATGTACTGGGCGCGGTCGACGAGTTTTTTCACCTCCGCCTCGGTCATGCCCGTCGCGTTGCCGTACTCCGCAGGGGTTATGAGGTGGTTCTTAACCACGTCGCGGTATACGCCGACGAGGCGGTCGACGGGATCGTACGCCACCTTCTCCTCTTCGCCGATTTGGATGGCGAGCTCGAGCAGCTTGATGCGCTTGGGGTCGCTGCCTGTGGCGTCGTCGAGGATGGCGGCCTCGAACCAGCCCGCCTCGTTGTTCGCCCGCGCGAGGCGGCGGACGCAGGTCAGGCGTCGGTTGCCGTCGATGACGCGTCCGTCGTTGAGCACGATGCCCGGCCTAAGCTGGCCGCGAAGGGCGATGCTCTTCTCGGTCTTCCTGAGCGCGCCGGGGTTGCTCTCGACGATGAAGTCCTCGATGACGCCGTTGTACTCGTCGCGGCCAAGGGCGAGCAGATCCGCGCCCTGCGCGGAGTTGTACTCGCTTACCCAAGTGGCGATGCGGTCGTTCTGGTCGTTGTAGAACAGCAGATCGCACTTGATGCGGTAGATGTCGAAGTCGCGCGTCACGTTGTCGATGGAGTGCTTCTCCTTGCGACCCGTCGGCAGGACGTTGCCAGTCGCGATCCCTTCCTCAAGCAAGCTCATTTCGTGCCTCCTTCTTCCATGCCTCCATGGATGAGTAATATGCGTCCCCGATGTCGTCGTAGTAGACGTCGGAGTTGTAAATGGTCGTCGTCAGAAGCGGTGCCGGGCACGTGATGCCCAGATCGTTCGCGAGCAGTCTCGGCAGGTCATCGCGCTCGATTCCCTCATGGTGGGCGACGATCCACTCGATGAGGTCGGCTGCGGAAAGCCGCCCCTCGCCTCCGGCGACGAACACCTTGGTTCCGGCGAGCGTGCAGCTGCGCAGGAGCCCTCCCGCGTCGAGCAGTCCCTCGTAGAAGTCGTCGGGCATGTCCAGCCCGTACAGCGGATGCGGAGTGGCGCCGCCCGCGCGCAGGCTCGCCACGGTGAAGGGCTCGCCTTCGGGCGCATCCACGCTCACCGCGGGCGCGTACGACTCGATGTCCGCCATGCGCGCGCCTAGCACGTCGTGCAGCCGCGAGAACGAGATGTAGCTGTCGCCCTCGTAGAGAAGTAAGCGGTGGTCCGAAAGCGCCTGGCGCAGCACCTGGCGGAAGGCGGGGTGCTGCCACACGGCGTTCTCGAAGCCGGCGTCGCCCTTCGCGAAAGACGGATGCTCGGCCAGCAGCCGCGTGAAGTGGTCGTTCGGGGTGCTCCCTTCTCGGAAGAGCAAGCCGCGGTCCTCGTAGTAGCCCGCATCCTCGATGCCGCGGTCGAGCGCTTCGGGCGGATCGTCGGGAAACTCGAAGGCGAAGCGCCGACGCACGAGGCCTTCGTCGCAGATGCGGCCGGCAAGCTCCCGGGCAAGGAAGCCCTCGAGGGTGGGTGCCTCGCGCTCGGTGTCGTGCGCTACGGGCACATCCGCACGGGAGGCCGGGGCGCCCGTCGGGCATTCAGCGACCTCGACGCCAAGCCACTCCGAGAAGCTCACGTCCGCGGGCTCGGCGAACAGGTCGAGCCATATCGCGGCGATGCCTGCGCTGAAGCCGTATTCGCGCTCGTAGGCTTTCGCGGCGACGTTTCTGGGCTCGTCCGCATGGCGCTCGGCGAAGGCGCGCACCTGACGGCGGCGGTCGACCTTGCCGAACCCGACAGAGAGGTGGTCGCCCAGGGTGACGCCCTCGTCTGCGTTCCAGAAGACCTGCTTCAGCTCATCGTAGAGAGCGATGGGCGTGGTGATCCCCACGCGCCTTAGCTCATTGCGCGAGACGCGAAAGACTAGACGGGCGCAAAGTTCGGTATCCTCACGCCGTGCCGCACTCACCGCCGCTCGCGCAGCCTCTGCACGCCCATCCTGTTTGCTGTCGACTACTTCCGCCACGCGCTACGCCTCGCCCAGCTTGGGCCCGAAGACGCGCTCGACGTATGCCTCCAGCGTGCCCTCCTTGGCGAGCTCCGCGGCGTCCGCGAGCTCGAAGTTAGAGTCACATCCTTGGCCGACCTCGTCGTGGAAACCCAGGATGAAGTGGGTGGCAATCTCGTAGATAATCTTGGTGGGCGCGATGCCGAACACCTGATGCTCCAGGATGTGGTCCAAACGCTCGCGGTCGTCCGGGAAGGCGGCCTTCATGCCCTCGCTTCGGTACAGGCGCTTGATGATCTCGGTGATGTAGAGGCCAGACTTCATATACAGGTCGGCGAAGGTGTGGCTCGGGTCATCGAAGCAGCCCGGGTTCTCCTTCTCGAAGAGGTCCACCATCTGAACCACGACGTTGCGCGGCGTGAAGATCTGATTGGTCTTCTGGGGCGGCACGTAGTCGAAGATGTCCTCTGTCTGGGACTCGTCGAAGTAATTGGCCAGGCGTTCGCGCAGCTTGATGAACTCGCTCACGGAGTCGTTGAATACGACCTCGTCGAAGAGGTGCCCAACGAAGCGCTTTACCTCGCCGGTCTCGCCATCGGTGTAGTCGCCGCCATCACGCAAAAAGCGGAACTCATCAACGGTGATGCTCGTGACGTCCTGGAAGACGTCAGCGGGGATCACGGTGTCGAAGTTCGCGAGCGTCGTGCCCTCTTCGCCGTAGGCCATGAGGAACGACGGGATGGTACGCGAGAAGCCGCGCAGATGAGCGCGCACCTTGTCCTCGATGCCCTGCTTCTCGTCCTCTTTCTTCGCCGTCTCCACCTCGCGCACCACGGTCTCGCCGGCGCGTTGCACGAGCTCCTCGCGGGAGTCCTCGAGCTTCTGGGCGAGCGTCTGGAACGCCTCCGCTTTCTGCTCGTCATGGCGCTTGTTCACCTCGGCGCGCTCGGTCTCGCTTGTCGCCGCCTTGAGCTCGTCCTTGCGCGACTGCTCGATGCGGCGCGCCTGAATCTGGTAGTCGCCGACCTGGCGGTTGAGTTGGATGTCGGCGTCCGCCTGGACCTTGCGCTCGATCTGCTGCTGCTGGCGCGGCTTGAGCTCGCTGCCGTAGCTCTCCTTGGCGGCCTGTACCAGAGGCGCGGTCACGCTCTGCTTGAAGGCCTCCTTGAGGTTGTCGAGCATCACCCGATCGTCGTCATCGGCCTCGTGGGCTTTCGCGATGTCGTCCATGTGGCCTGAGAATTCGACGGCGATGTCGCCGTAGACCTTCGGCCCGAAGATGTCCGCAGCCTTGCCTACGACCTGCTCGTCGGGAATCTCCACCTCGCCCTCGTCGTTGATGGAGAGCTCGTCGGCCGTGCCCTCATCGATCTCGACCTTGTTCTTCTCGGCGTTCTGTGCCTTGCCCTGCTCGTAGGGATCGAAGCGCTGGATGATCTCCACGACCTCTGCCGGCGCGCGGAAGACGCTCGCGATGTTCTGGAACAGGAAGTTGCTCATAAAGCCGCGCCTGACCACCTCGCGGGCATGGATGCGCCTCGGCACGCTGAGCACCTGCTCGGCGTCGAGCTCGACCATCTGCCCCTCTTCGTCCTCGCCGTAGACGGGGAAGAAGTTCAGCAACTGACGGATATGGCGCTCGCGCGTTTCGACATCGCCGCCGCCGCGCGCGGTCTCGCCGTACAGGTCGTTGGCGAACTGCTCAAAGATAGTAAGCGTGCGCGCCGGGTCGAAGTCGAAGACGTAGGCGTTCTCCTTGCGCGCGTAGTTGCCGCCGCCCAGGTCGAACAGGCACGGGTTCTGGCTGCGGAAGGCCGCCTGCATGTACAGTGCGGGGCTCGCCATGTTCGAGAGCATGAGCACGGCGGTCCACTCCGGCACGGTCACGCCCGTGGTCAGCTGGCCGACCGAAAGGGTGATGGTCCTGTCGTGGTCCTTGATCGCGCGGCGTACCTTGTCGAGCGATTTCTCGTTCTCGTCATCGGCGTCGATCTTGCCGTCGCCAGCAGCGAGTACCACCTCGTAATCCTTGAAGACGGGGTGCGCCTGCAGCTTCTTGGCGAGGGCGCGGGCGGAGTCGACGCGGTTGAGCATCCAGAACGTGTGACGCAGCTCGTCGCGCAGCCCGGGTGTCGAGAACGGGAACTTCTCCTGCGTGGTGAGCGCGTCGAGGAACTTATCCACGTCGGCGTCGTGCACGAAGCCGCCGTTGTGCTTGGTCGAGAAGAACTCGTTGAGGTCGAAGGCGAACTCGGTCTGCTCGCCATCAATCTCCATGCCGCCGCGGGCCTCCTGCTCGACGATGTCGCTCATCTGGTAGGTGAGCAGGTTGAGCTTGGGGAGGTTGGCGTAGGGGTTCGGCTGCTCAGAGTCGGCAGGCCAGTCACGCTTGGCCTGCTGCTCGTCGGCATAGGTCCAGTTGTAGATGGCGTCGTCGGCGAACTTCTCGTTTGCGATGGCCTTGAAGGGCGTGCCAGAGAGGTGCAGCGTGAAGCGGCGCTTGATGTGGTCGAATGCCACGTCGGTCTTGAAGGTGTCCACGCCCTCGTGTGCCTCGTCGATGATGAGCACGTCCCAGGTGAGGTCGGCCACCTCGTCGAGCTTCTGGTACACGCCGCCGAAGCGGATGGAGCCCTTGAGGTCCTGAAGGCTCACGAACTCGATGAACCCCTTGGGGCCTTCCGGGTCGTTGCGGATGGCGCGCAGGTACTCCTCGCGGCTGAGGCAGTAGGGCTTGCCGGTCAGAGCGTCCACGCCGCTGATGAAGCGGTAGCCGCCCTCCAAGCCCACGAACTTCACGTAGTCGTCGTACCAGGAGTTGGCGATGGCAGGGCGGTTGGTGACGATGAGCACCTTCTGCGCGCCGATACTGCGGCACAGGTCGTATGCGGTGAGCGTCTTGCCGAAGCGCGGCTTGGCGTTCCACAGGAACTCGCCGCCGTGCGCGCCGCCCTCGTCCCAATGGGCGCGGGCGAAGGCTCCCGTCTGCTCCACTGCGCGCTGCTGCTCGGCGCGCAGGGTGTAGGAGGCAGCGCCGGGTGCGTCCAGCACGCCGTCGGTGTCGCGGAACCGGTAGAACTGCTGGTGAGACTCCTCGCCGCTAATCTTGAACCATTCCTTCTTGGGTTCGCGCTCGACGCCCTGCTTCTCGAGGTAGGCGTGGAAGTCGGTGTCATGGAACGTGCCCGCACGGTGCTCCCACGTGGCGTTGCCGCTCCACTCCAGATGCCACTGCACGTCGGCGGTGTGCGTTTGCTGTTTGATTCGCTCGCGCACGTCCTGCTCGGTGTAGCCGATCTTGGTCCAGCCGTTGTGGCGGACGATCTCGGGCGTGGTGTAGGCATAGATCTGCGGCACCGCGGGAGCGGTGGTCTCGATGATCTGGGAGATGTCGATGCTCGCCATTGCTAGTCCATCTCCTTCACATGGGATTCGATGAACTGAATCTCCTCGTCGTCGAGGCCGTACTTCGCATAGAGCTGACGGTCGATGTCAGCAACAGACTGCGACCAATCGATGTCGGAGTCAGAAGTAAAGTCCTGTAGGGGGACATACTTCCATTTTGGTGCGGGATTGTGCTGCGTAATCTTCAGAATTCCGAGCATGGTCCGAGCGAACTTCGATTTTATGTATTTGAGGAGAGCCGTAGCTTCCGCTTCGGAATTGAAACTGCCAATGCTTATGAAGGACTGCGTATGCCCTATTAAGGGCCGCCCTATTAAGGGCGTAGAAAGCACTTCTCCAAGCGCGCCCGATCCGTTGGCGGCAGGAACAAGTACTTTCCATTTGTCGAGGTTCGGATGCGGAGCGATATATCTGGCGGAAATGAACTTGTAAGCTCTTCCGGCGCGACCTCTGCCAAAGATTCTGATGCAACTATCTCCGTCGCCAGGCATCTCGTCAAAGAAAACTACATTGTTAAGGTTGTCGAGAACGTTTGTCTTAAGGTCATAGTCGTGGTTCTTGCTCAACAGACCATGGTCGTCGTCAACATAACGAATCTCGGGATGGTCTTCGTGCATGGCTTCAGTGAAGTGGTAGCTATCGGCCGCGAAGATGATATCGCCGAGGGGTTGGATGCCATGTTTTACAACCTTCTCTTTGATGGTACGAAGCTCATCGAAATGTGTGAACACTTCTATCGCACCGAAATCCCGATCAGCATCTCGATAGGTAACGGCAACACCGCCCTTGATGTCGGTATTCGGAAAGGCGCTGGACGCATCCGCTTTATAGCTCATCACTTTGAAATGGGGGTCGTTAAGCATCTTCCTGTTCCAGGCCTTTGGGGTTGAGCCGGCGTCAAATAGGAATCTAGCGGGAGTGACAAGCTCCACCTTGTCGGAAACCTTGAACGCCGAGTCCATAAACTCGTGATAGATGGGCGGTGCATAGGTCTTATTGCCAGAATCTTGTTCCGCCACTGAAAGCTGATATGGGGGATTACCGATTACCGCATAGAACTTCTTTCCCATAATTGCTGCCTCACCTTTCAATGCGGCGAACTCGAAGGGCTCGCCGTTCTGCCAGTCGTATATCACGCAGAGGGGAACCGTTTCCCTTGGCTCCTCTTCTTTGGTCTCTTCGGTTGTCTCGTCGGGGAATACGTCATCGAACAGGTCGAAAAGCGACGGTTGCATCGGCTCCGGCTCGGGCTCCTCGAACGTCCCCAGGGTCGACTCCACCTCGGCGCCCATCTTGTTGGTGGGCACGGCGTCTGTGAAGCCGTTCATCTGCCAGAAGTTCCAGGAAACGATCCATGCCGCCTGCTCGAGCTCGTCCTGTTGGGGGCCCGACCCCCAGCGATTGCGGAGATGCTCGACGAACGTCTCGAGCACATTGACGCGAGCAATAAGCAGGTTGTCGCCCTGGTACTCGAAGCCGTACGTCGCGCGCAGCGCGTCGAGGGCCCGGCGCACCCATTCCTTGCGAGTCTTGGTCTTCTCGGTCACAACGCGAAGCTTGCGGTCAAGGAAGCCTACGCGCTCGCTTACGGGTAGCTCGTCTCCCGTCACGGTGTCGTAGCGCGAGCACACAAACGGCGCCTCGCCACACGTGATCTCGAGCCGCGTAGCCTCCACGTATGCGCGCCAGCCGTGTCCCTTTGACTTTGGAAATTCGATTGGATCACTAGTCGGCGTCCATGTATTGGCGCCATCATCCGCAACGATCTCGGTGTTGAAGACATCGCGCCGGCCGAACCAAGCCTCGTCCAAGTCGTTGTTCATCTGATTGCACAGCCATGACGGGGTGAACACCTCGGCGCGGCTCTTGGTGCGCTGGGATTGCTTCTCCTGCTCTTTGGCGATGCGCGGCTTGATGACGCCGGAGTTCATGCCCGTGATCTTCTCGACGGTCATCTCGTCATCGCCCATGTAGCCGTCGCCTAGGGCCTCGTATTCGTTGTCGGCCCATATGATGTTGCGCCCCGTAGTGCGGTCGCACAGCAACGTCTTGAGAATGAAAGTCGGGTATCGGCGGTCGAAGGACTCTATGAAGCCTTCGACCGAGATGTCGTGCATTGGCTCCGTCACGGGCTATTGTCCCTTCTTCGCGAGCTCTTCGATCATGCAAGTGCGCACAAAGGCGGAGAAGCTCATGCCGCGAAGGGCAGCCTCCTCCTTCGCCGCGTCGCGCAGGGTGTCGGGGATGCGCAGGGTCACAGATACCTGGTCGCCGTTTACCAGGAAGCTCCTGATCTCGGTCTCGCCGGGGTTACCCTTGATGAGCTCCTTATAGCCGTTAGACATTCGCGCCTCTATCCCTCGAAATGCAATACAAATGCGTTTTCTGAATTATAACGCAGCGGTACGCCGCGGCACTGGGAATAGGGGGACATCAGCCGCTCGGACACAATGCGACACCGGGCGGCGGAGAAGATCATCCGGCCGGAATCAAGGAACAGTTTCCGGACCGGGTTTCGTTCCTCAGTTATCGCGCGGTTTGACTTTGGCCCGCTCCTCCGCATAGAGGACCTCGTTCTGAGCCTCCAGGATGCGCGCCGCGTCGCCGATGCGCTCGGCACACCTCTCGCTTATAGACCTCAGGGCCAGGACCCCCTCGACGTCGAGCGGGTCCAGCTGGTCGGCGTGAGCCAGGGACTCGAGCAGCTGGTCCAGGCCCCTCGCCAGCCTCCCGGCATCTGCCACCGCGTCGAGCAGTTCGAGGCGCTATATCTTTTCTTCGTAACCCAACATCTGCTTGTCTCCTTCTCTCAATGCTCATGTACGGTAAGGAAGCGAGCAACCGAAAACAAGAGATAGACCGCCAGCACTACACTATTCCGAACCAAAGACCAAAAGATAAGCATTGTGGGAAAATCTAAACTTTTGGATTTTCCTACAATGCCAACTACGGCGGAATCCCTCCCACTCCTTATATCTTTCTGTATACATTGAATTTGTATTTAGTAAAATGCAGACAACACCACGGATCGGCTTTTGGTTGGACAATTCCAACCAAACACCACAGCAGACAGCAGAAAACATTCTGAACGCTAGGAAGCCGGTATGATTGTTACATATAAGGGGAAGAAAAATTTCTTTTAGGTACTTGCTTTCCTAAAACTGATGTGATACAATGATTTAATCCAGAAAAGGAGTAAAAAATATGCGGCAAGGTATTCTTAAATAAAATTTGATAATGGGCGCAAAAATGATTGCCCCTTGCAGGGGCTTAGTTTTTGTACCCAATTTAAGAATACTTTTGCCTTTTTAGTAAATATCGTGACGGACAGCGGCTCATGTAAGCCGTCATACTTCTGTTTGTCCGAAGTCATGATCCCCAGCGGTAAAAGTATTAGCCGCTGGGGATTTTTGCGCCCATTTGGGCCTTGTATGGAGGATAGACATGAACATTATCAATATCGGGATTCTTGCCCATGTAGACGCTGGAAAGACAACCTTGACGGAGAGCCTGCTATATGCCAGCGGAGCCATTTCAGAACCGGGGAGCGTCGAAAAAGGGACAACGAGGACGGACACCATGCTTTTGGAGCGGCAGCGTGGGATTACCATTCAAGCGGCAGTCACTTCCTTCCAGTGGCACAGATGTAAAGTCAACATTGTGGATACGCCCGGCCACATGGATTTTTTGGCGGAGGTGTACCGCTCTTTGGCTGTTTTAGATGGGGCCATCTTGGTGATCTCCGCTAAAGATGGTGTGCAGGCCCAGACCCGTATTCTGTTCCATGCCCTGCGGAAAATGGACATTCCCACCGTTATCTTTATCAATAAGATCGACCAGGCTGGCGTTGATTTGCAGGGCGTGTATCAGTCTGTTCGGGATAAGCTCTCCGCCGATATTATCATCAAGCAGACGGTGTCGCTGTCCCCGGAAATAGTCCTGGAGGAAAATACCGACATAGAAGCATGGGATGCGGTCATCGAAAATAACGATGAATTATTGGAAAAGTATATCGCAGGAGAACCAATCAGCCGGGAAGAACTTGCGCAGGAGGAACAGCGGCGGGTTCAAGACGCCTCCCTGTTCCCGGTCTATCATGGCAGCGCCAAAAAGGGCCTTGGCATTCAACCGTTGATGGATGCGGTGACAGGGCTGTTCCAACCGATTGGGGAACAGGGGAGCGACGCCCTATGCGGCAGCGTTTTCAAGGTGGAGTATACAGATTGTGGCCAGCGGCTCATCTATTTGCGGCTATACAGCGGAACGCTGCGCCTGCGGGATACGGTGGCTCTGGCCGGGAGAGAAAAGCTGAAAATCACAGAGATGCGTATTCCATCCAAAGGGGAAATTGTTCGGACAGACACCGCTTATCCGGGTGAAATTGTTATCCTTCCCAGCGACAGCGTGAGGTTAAACGATGTATTAGGGGACCCAACCCGGCTCCCTCGTAAAAGGTGGCGTGAGGACCCCCTCCCCATGCTGCGGACGTCGATTGCGCCGAAAACGGCAGCGCAAAGAGAACGGCTGCTGGACGCTCTTACGCAACTTGCGGATACTGACCCGCTTTTGCGCTGCGAGGTGGATTCCATCACCCATGAGATCATTCTTTCTTTTTTGGGCCGGGTGCAGTTGGAGGTTGTTTCCGCTTTGCTGTCGGAAAAATACAAGCTTGAAACAGTGGTAAAGGAACCCACCGTCATTTATATGGAGCGGCCGCTCAAAGCAGCCAGCCACACCATCCATATCGAGGTGCCGCCCAACCCGTTTTGGGCATCCATCGGACTGTCTGTTACACCACTCCCGCTTGGCTCCGGTGTACAATACGAGAGCCGGGTTTCGCTGGGATACTTGAACCAGAGTTTTCAAAACGCTGTCAGGGATGGTATCCGTTACGGGCTGGAGCAGGGCTTGTTCGGCTGGAACGTAACGGACTGTAAGATTTGCTTTGAATACGGGCTTTATTACAGTCCGGTCAGCACGCCGGCGGACTTCCGCTCATTGGCCCCGATTGTATTGGAACAGGCATTGAAGGAATCAGGGACGCAACTGCTGGAACCTTATCTCTCCTTCACCCTCTATGCGCCCCGGGAATATCTTTCCAGGGCTTATCATGATGCACCGAAATACTGTGCCACCATCGAAACGGTCCAGGTAAAAAAGGATGAAGTTGTCTTTACTGGCGAGATTCCCGCCCGCTGTATACAGGCATACCGTACTGATCTGGCCTTTTACACCAACGGGCAGAGCGTATGCCTTACAGAACTGAAAGGGTATCAGGCCGCTGTCGGCAAGCCAGTCATCCAGCCCCGCCGTCCAAACAGCCGCCTGGACAAGGTGCGCCATATGTTTCAGAAGGTAATGTAAAGATACCTACCGTCAACGCCGAGAAATTTATGGGTATTGTCCGCAAGCACCTTGCCTTTGAAGAACTGACCCCCACTCTCTTGCGGGAAATGATCGAGAAAATTGTGGTGCATGAGTGCAGCTATGATGAGAACGGCACCCGCAGGCAGGACATTGAGATTTATTACAGCTTTGTCGGCAAGATTGACTTGCCCGAATAACCGCCCGACCTATCCGACACAATGGCCAAGTGTCGGATAGGAACGGCAAAATTTTTTGCACTTCTATTGCTTCTTTATCACACATAAGCAAACGGACGTGTCGCGCAGCACCGTAGCCGTTCCGCGCAACGAAAAGCCTCACCGCCAGCGATCTCGTGCGCACATCGGCCGCAAGCGGCACGGGAGAGGCCGTCCCGATTAGGGTAGCGGCGCCGCGACTCGGAAACGCGCCTCCGTCCTCCACGCGACGTCCCGACGTAACCCTCGCGAGCGCCCCGGCAACCGCCGACGGGCCGCATCCCATGCCCGGAGGGTCTCGGCGCCCATGGCCGGTTCCATGCCGCACGCCTCCGCCCCTCCGACCCGAAACCCGCCCCGGCGCTCCTTGGACGCGCAGGGTCGCACGCCGGCAGGCGGCCCGCAAGGGCCGCGACACTTTTTCGGGTTCTTCGCCCCATGCGCTGCGCGCGCGAACAACGCGAAAAACTGACGTCGGGAGATTTCTACAACCACGTCCGACTTCGCTTCCTCCCTTGCCGGCACGCCCGCGCTGCATGCGACTCACGCGACGCAAGGCACGCCACAGGGGCGGGCCTCAGAGTCTAAGGAGCAAGACATGAACGACATGAAGGAAAAGGCGATGGGCGCGGTCAAGGCCTTCCTCGAGCGCAAGGGCTACGAGATCGTCGACGAGGCCTGGCAGGGGCCCGAGGGTATCGGCGGGATCGACCTCGTGGCGGTGGACGAGGACGGGACCCTGGTGTTCGTCGACGCCACGGCCCGGATCGGGACGGACGGCTTCCCCGAGGCCCACAGGGCGCGCGGGCTGCGCGAGGCGCTGGCGGCGACGTGGCTCGCCGGCAACGGCGACGACTACGCCGACACCCCGGTCCGCTTCGACGAGGTGGCGATGATGGTCGTCAAGGAGAACCGCGCGCTCCTGCGCCACCACGTCAACTGCTTCGGCGAGATGGAGCCGCTCTCCTAGGCGGCGCGCCCGGCCCCGGGCTCCCGGGGCCGGGTTTCCCCGAAACTCGGCCCCTGTACCACGAAAGCGTACATATCCGTACGTTTTCGTGGTACACTCCGCTTGTCGGACAAATCCGTACGATTTTGTCCCGACGCTCCGAGACTCGGGGCGCGCCGGACCGGATGCGGCGAGGCGCGCCCCACGCTAGAGAGGACGCGACCCATGCGCACGATAGCCATTTCCAACTACAAGGGCGGCGTCGGCAAGACGACGACCGCCGTGAACCTGGCGGCCATCTTCGCCGCCCGGGGCCTTCGGACCCTGCTCGTCGACCTCGACCCGCAGGCGTCGGCCACCGACTTCTTCGGCCTCTACGACCGGGCCGCCTCCGAGCGGCGCACATCGGTCGAGCTGCTCTACGGCGGCGCGCCCGTGGAGGAGATCGCCTACGCCGCCGGGGAGAACCTCGACGTGGTGGCCTCGACCATCGACCTCGTCGACCAGAACGAGATGCTCCTGCGCGAGCAGCGCCTCAAGTTCGCGCTCGACGACGCCTCGGGCTCCTACGACGTCTGCCTCATCGACTGCAGCCCCGTGATGCGCAGGCTCGCCTTCAACGCCTACCTCGCCGCCGCGGAGGGCGGCATGGTCGTCATCCCCGTGAAGCTCGACTCCACCGTGATGCGCGGCACGGCGCTCACCGTGGAGGCGACGCGCTCAATCGCGGACGCCCTGCGCATGCCCACGCCCAGATGGAAGATACTGCGCACCTGCGTGCCCGGCCGCATGACCAACGCCGAGACCACGGGCGCGGCCGTGCTCGACGGGTTCTTCCCAGACGAGCAGTTCGAGACGGTCATACACGCGAGCAGCAAGGTCTGCGAGGGCAGCTGGCAGTGGAAGCCGGTGGCCGCCTTCGAGCCGGGGAGCCGCCCCGCGCGCGACTACGAGGCCCTCGCCGACGAGGTGTACCGTGAGCTCGCCTAGCCAGGTGGCCGCGGGATTCACCATCACGGGGCTCCTCGACGGCGCGTCCCGCACCCGCGGG
This sequence comes from Collinsella sp. CLA-JM-H32, assembly GCF_040098165.1. Lineage (NCBI taxonomy): Bacteria > Bacillati > Actinomycetota > Coriobacteriia > Coriobacteriales > Coriobacteriaceae > Collinsella > Collinsella sp. CLA-JM-H32. The sequence goes on along the minus strand of NZ_JBBNMZ010000002.1, from coordinate 12,406 downwards.
CGCTACCCGGTGTCCGAGATCGCGGTGGCCGACATCGCCGACCACCCGGCGAACGCCGCGTACTCCATGGACCCGGCCGGCATAGCCGAGCTCGCCGAGTCGATACGCCAGGACGGCCTCACCGACCTGCCGCTGGTGCGCAAGGTCGGAGACGGCTCGTGGCAGATGGTCTCCGGGCACCGCCGCAAGGCCGCCTACGCGCTGCTCGCCAAGGACGACCCCGCCTACGAGAGGATGCCCTGCCGCGTGATAGAGGGCATCGACGACGAGCGGGCGGTGACGCTGCTCCACGCCGCGAACTACTTCACCCGCGCGCTCACCGTGACCGAGCGCGCCGCCGCGACCGAGGCGCTCAGGGGCGACGCCGTGCGCCTGCGCTCCGAGGACCCGTCGCTTTCCGGCATGCGCGTCGACGACGTGAAGGCCGCCATCATCGAGCGGCAGACGGGCCGCAAGGTCTCCGGCAAGACCATCGCGCGCGAGGAGAGGCTTGCCCGCAGGATCGCCGAGGACCTCTCGCCCGAGTGGGCCGCCGAGGCCGACCGAGGCAACCTCAGCGCCGAGGCGGTGCGCTCGCTCGCGGGCATGCCGAAGGAGCGCCAGGCGGAGATGCACGCCGCGATGGAGCCCTGGCGGCGCACCAAGCGGGAGCTCTCCGACTACGTGAGGAGCGAGAGCAAAACGCAGGCCGGCCCCGACGGGCGCATCGCGAAGGCCGCGAGGCTCGTGGCCGACTTCCTCGAGAGCCCGCCCGAGAGCCCGAGCGCTGCCGACCTCTCGCTGCTGCGGGAGATGGCGCTCATGACCGCGCCCTACGCGGAGGCGGGCGCAGGAGCCCGGAAGGTCCGAAGAAGGGCCTCGCATTCGAAATCCAGCAAGTAGCCTATGGCGTCCGACATCGCGTCGGGCGTCCATAGCACTTGGGGACCGGGCGGCCTCGGACCCGTCATGCCGCGGGCCGTTTGGGAGCCCGCTTACGCGAGGCCCGGTCCCAGAGGCGGCGCCCGAGCCGGGCCGCCGCCTGCGGGGAATCCCCCGCGCCCCTAGAGAGACGCGCCCGCCGCACGGCGGGCCCGAGGAAAGGAATCCGCAATGGAAGAGAGCGTCGGCGGCGCCAGGGGCAAGGAGCGCCGCGTCACGTTCCGCATGGAGGGAGGCGACTACGACGCGCTCTGCGAGCGGTGCGAGCGCGCCGGCCTCAGCAAGTCGGAGTACCTGCGCTACCTCGTGCGCATACCGCTGTCGACGGAGGCGAACGCGGGAGACGAGCACCGCATACTCGTCGACCGGAAGGCCCTGTGGGCGATGTCGCGCGAGCTCACGAAGTGGGGCTACCACTACAACCAGGCCGTGCACGCGATGAACCTCATCAACTTCCACGCCCGCCACGGGCGCGTCGACCGCGACCTCGTCGCGGATAGCGTCCCGACGATCGAGCGCGAGCTCGCCGACGTGAACGCCGCGGCCCGAGAGATGGCGGCGGAGCTCGGTCGCATCGGCGCCGACTCGCTCGTGGAGGGCTCGCCATGCCGATCCTGAAGCCGATAAGCGGCCACGGCTCGACGGGCGGCATCCGCCGCTACCTCGAGAAGGGAGGCCGCGCCCTGGCGCGCGACCTGTTCAACCTGAGCTACGACGAGCGCGACGCCGGCGCGCTGGGGGAAGACGCCAAGGAGGCCTGCGCCTGGGACGCCGAGATGGACGCCACGCGCGCCGCCTTCGGCACGGACGCGCCCTGGCGGGGAAAGCCCGCGCGCACGTTCAAGCACTTCGTGCTCTCGCCGGACCCCGGCGACAGCATCGACCTGGCGGCGCTGCGCGAGCTCGCGTGCTCGTGGGCGCTCAAGCACTTCGGCGACCACGAGATCGCCATCGTCTACCACGACGACAACGCCCGCGGCATACCGCACGCGCACATCGTCGTGAACAACGCCAACCTCCGAACCGGCTACCGCATGCAGACCCAGCACCCCGAGGACCTCAACCGAGACCTTCAGGACATGGCGCGCGAGCGCGGGCTGTCGGGGCTCTCCAACGACCGAGCTCCCGAATCGCCGTCGAAGGCGCGCGGGCATGCCGGCGCGGGCGGGCCAAGGAGCCGCAGGAGCGTCTACCTGGGCCGGGCCGAGAAGGAGATCATGCGCTCGGGCGGCTACTCGTGGGTCGGCGACATCCGCGCCCGCGTCGCGCTCGCCAAGACCACGGCGCGCGACGAGGCGGAGTTCCTCGGCATCCTCGACGCCCTGGGCGTGCACGTCGCCGACAACTCGGCCAAGGCGCGGCGGGACGACTGGGTGTTCAGCCTGGCGGAGGAGCCGTCCAAGAAGGTAAGCGGCGAGCGCCTGGGGTTCGTCTACGGCAAGGAGATGCTCCGCCGGCGCTTCGAGCGCGAGGGCGCCTACCGTCCCACGGACGCGAGCACCGCGCGCATCCGCGAGGCCGCCGAGCGGGCTCTCGAGCTCAACGACCTCTCGGAGCTGAGCAGGCTCTCCTCGGCGCTCGAGACCTGCGCGAAGTTCGACGTCGAGTCCATCGAGGAGTTCGGGCTCAGGATGGCGACGTTGGAGCGACGCGGCCAGGCGGGCGGCGAGGGGTACCGCCGCCTCGAGGCCGCCCGCGCCTACATGGCCGAGAACGGGCTCATGCCGCTCAAGACCCGCTACGGGGACGGTGAAGGGCGCGACGATGCCAGCGGCAATTCGCGCCAGTGCCACCGAGCGGACGAGCAGAAGCGCATCCTCGCCGCCGAGCGGCAGCGGGCCCAGCAGGACCAGCGTAGGGAGAGGGGCCGGAGATGATGGTGAGGATAGAGTACGAGGGCGGCAGGACGACGCTGTTCGACACGCTCTCGTTCACGGAGGGGTCGCCGTTCTCCGGCGCGAACATGCTCACGGAGTTCGAGCTCGAGATGCGGGAGGAGCCCGAGAAGGGGCTCTGGCTCACGGCGAACTGGCACCAGGTGCGCGACGACTGGCGCGCCGACGCGCCCGCGGACGGCATCCCGGCGGCGCGCAGGTCCCGCGGCTGGCGCTTCATGCTGGCCTCGGAGGCCGAGCTGGGGCGCGCCCGCCGCGTCCTGCTCGACGGGGACGAGGCGTTCGCCCGGGTGCGGGGGTACCTGTGCGACGCGGCAGCGATCGGCGCCTGCTACCGCGAGTACGTGGGCCCTCCCTCAAAACCGCTGAAGTCGCAGATAAGGGAGCTGCAGCACGCGCTGGGGAGGGCAGAGGTCCCGGGCGTGCCCGACGAGCTGGCGAGGCTGCTCGCGGAGGAGAAGGAAGAGGGCGCCGAGGAGGGCGTGCGTAAGGTCAAGGAAGATTGGGGTGACGTCGATGAAGAGGCTTGGTAGGTTCCTCGTGGCGGCGCTTAAGGTCACGCTGGGCTTTTTCGTCTGGCTGTTCCGCGCCGTGTTCAAGTGGGTGATGTGAGAAGAGGCGGGCAATTGCCCGCCTCTTCTTCTTGGCTTCTAATCTTTCTTATCGTCGATGAGCCAGCAGTCGGTTCCGTCCGTGAGCAGCGTCCTGGCTGTCCGGGATGCCGCTGCGATGCGTTCGATCTCGCCTTTTCGATCTTCGGCTTCGGACCTCAGTTTCGACTCTCCCGAGCGTAGGCTCGTGCGCATCTCGACCTTAGCCTCGAGGAGCTGCTCCTTTGCGGCGGCTCTAGGCGTCTGGGAGACCAGCCTCTTGAGGGCGTTCCCCTGGGTGCCGCGAGGAAGCGCGATGGGCGCCCCCTTCATGCCCCCGATCTTCATCTCCATGAGCGCGGCGAGGACCTGCCTCTTTTTCAGGAAGCCCTGAGATTTGTCGAGGATCCGCTGCTCTTCGATGAGGGCGCTGCGGTCGTCCATGCTGCCGTCGTAGTACATGCGCGTCATGGCGAGCGCCGACAAGGCCTGGAGGCACATGCCGAACTGGGCCTCGTAGGATTGGATCTCTTTAAGCAGCGGTTCGAGGTCCTTCTCGCGCTCGGCGGCGCTCCTGACCCCGTCTTCGACGCCGGCGAGCTGCTCGGTAATCCAATCGATTACCTGGCCGACGTCGTTGTACCTGCCCTCGATCTCGTTTCTTGCCGCCTGGCGCGCCTCGGCGGGCTTTTGGAGGTAATCGTCATGAAGGGCTGCGTAGGTTCTGGCGATGTCCAGGGCGTTTTTGACCTTCGCCTTCTGATCTCCGGCGATCATGGAGGCGATCGATTCCAGCTTAGCGTCGATGCGCTGGAGGCTGTCGCTGATTTCTGTCATGTACGCCTGGCCGACAACCATCGCCGCCGCGGCAAGGCCGATGCTGGCGATCTGCGCCGGGCTGACCCCGGTAGCTTTGAGCGAGACGTCGCCGCTCAGGCGACCCTTTGGGTCTCGGATGAGGGCCCTCACCGCTTCCGGATCCTTCTTCGAGGCGACGAGGTCCTTAAGGCTGTAGCCTTCGGGGACCTCGACTTTGTAGAGCTGCTTTCCCTCGACGAGGTCTATGACGTCCGAGGCGAGGCCGAGAAAGGCGTCCGCCCGCTCTCCGATGCCGGCGTTGTTCTCTTTGCTCGTATTGGTGTTCGCGATGACCTTGATGCTGTTGAGGTCGTCGATCGCAACAACCTCGACGCTAATCGGCGCAAGTTCTTTGTCGCTCATGCTCTTAGCGCCTATCTCGCCTCGTCGGAGCGTGCCAGGACGTCCCATTTGTTGTACGAGCTCTCGGCCTGAAGATCCCTGACGAGGGCCTCATAGCGGCTCTCGAGGTCTTTTTCCTCACACGGGAAGAGCAGGATCATCATGGGTCTTTTGAACTTGAAGTCGGCGTAGACGTCGACGTTGCCGAAACCGCAAAGCTGTGTGTATATGCTGAAGCCCATGGATTTGCCGCAACCGACATAGACGTCCTCGTAGGCGGAAGGGTCTTTCTCTCGTGCCGATTTCATCGTGACGACGGCGTAGCAGCCGGCGATCGCCATGTACCCATCGCTGAGGTCGGCTTCGCTGGAGACGTTGTTCTCAAAGTTCTCGAAGAACTCTTTTGCGGAGATCGGCGGAAGCGAGCTTGCCACGGCCTTCTTGCGGGATGCCTCGAGTGACTTTTGCTGCTCCTTCTTGTCTTTGATTGCCCGACCCTTTGAAAGGAATGAGTCCCTGGCTTCTCCCAGGCTATCTGCCGCCTGCTTCCCCCTTTGCTGCCCCCAGTCGATCAGAGCGGGCCCGTATTTGTTCACAGCGGGCTCAACGAAGGGCAGAACGTCTTTTCCGATGTCGATAGCCTTTTTGACGTCTTGCAGCTTAATCTTTCCCAATTGCGTACCTCTGTTCATGGACAACCGGAAGCTTATCGAGAAGCAGCCGGCAGCGTCTTGTTTCTATCAAGTGCGTAAATTATCTCACCACATGCAAGACCCCTTGCCGAGATATAGCGGCAAGGGGTCGAAGGGCCATATTCGGTTGTAGTTTCGATCTGCAAGTCCTAGTCTCGGTCGTCGTCGTCGCCGGCTGCGCAGCAGGCGTAGGCCGTGAGCGTGAGGAGCCCCATGAGGAGCCCTATTCCGAAGGGCGCGAATCCCATCCTTCCACCTCCTTCGCGTAAACGACGGTGCGCGAGTTGCTCGTCTGGTAGCTGCACGTCACGAAGGCCCAGGCCTGCGCGACGTCCGAAGGCTCTTCCAGGACGACCTCGCACCGGGACAATTTGTCCCCGAGGTAGGCGGCGAGCGCCGCCGCGTCTGCGAAGTCGGTCCGCTTGCCCTCCGAGCTCGCGTCGACCACGTCGGCCGCGAAGACCTCGAGCTCGATCGCCTTCTCGCGGGTGTAGACCCGGATGGTGCGGTGCCCCTCGGCGAAGTCGCGCGACGAGTACTGCGCGAGCGGCGCGAACATGGTGCCGTCGGACATGTGGTGCCCGTAGACGATGACGAGCGGGCTCTCGGCGCCCTGCGCGCACCCGGCGTCTATGTAGGGAGCGCCCCACGCGGATCTTTCGCCGCCGGCGTCGTGCGTGAGGTAGAAGTCGGGCGATTCAGTCCGGCCCTGGACGATCGGGTAGTCGACGGTCGTGCCCGGCACGCGCACCCAAGCGACGACGGAGGCGGGAAGGGCGTCCCAGTCGATGCCGCCTCCCGTCTCTTGAGCCTCCATTGTCGCGTCCTCTTCCGCAGTAGGCACCTCGTGCACCTCGTACGGGTTCCTCTCGGGCAGCGGCAGGACGGCGAGCGCCCCCATCGCCAGCAACGCCACGGCAATGGCGAGCGCCGTGGCAGCTTTCCCTTTGTTCATGTCCTCCCCCGTTCGCAGGGGAGGCCCCGGGCGAGCGCCCAGGGCCTCCGGTTCGGTATCGATGCGGCGCCGCTACTCTTCCGGCTCTTCGGCAGGCTCTTCGGCTGCCGTGTCCTTGCTTGCGCCGGCCGTCTTGCGCTTGCGGTACGCGAGCGCTCCGCCCGCACCCGCCGCAGCTGCCAGAGCGATGCCCGCGGCCACGGCGTAGCCGGTGCCGTCGGGGGCGTCGGCCCCGGTCTTGGCGTAGGGCTCCTCGGGGACCTCGGGCGTGTCGGGGTTGTCCACGACGACGCTCTGCTCGGCGGAGTCGATGTCCTCGTGGGTTGCAACGACGTTGCCGGCGGAGTCCAGGACCTTCTCGAAGACGACGAGCTCGTCTCCCTCGGCCAGGCCCTCGGTGTCGAACTCGAAGGTCACCTCGACGGTGCCGGAGGGCGCCTCGGGCTCGAAGGGCGTGCGCGCGGTCACCTCGTTGCCGTCCTTGTCGAGGAACGGCTCTCCGGTGCCCTTGTCCATGAGCGTGCCCACGGCGATGTAGGTCTCGCCGGGGACGAGGCCCTTGTAGGCCACCGTGTCGACGACCTTGGCCTTGCCGGCCTCGATGACCTGGTCGCCGTCGGCGGCGTCAGCCGCCTGCGTGCTTACCTCGACGGCGACGTGGACTGTCTGGCCCTCGTCGGAGAGGTCCGCGTGCGACGCCACCTCGGCTCCGTCCTTGCGTAGGCTCTCGAACACGACCAGGTCGCGGCCGCCGAGCAGGCTCGCGTCGAAGGAGATCTCGACGTCCTGGTTGCCCGTCGAGAGCGCGGGGGCGAACTCGGCCTTGGCCTCCACGGGCATGCCCGAGACGTCGGTCACGGGCTCGCCGGTCGCCTTGTCGACGAGGGTGGCCGAGAGCTCGTACTCCTCGCCGGCCTTCAGGCCCTCGTAGGCGACGGCGTCGACGACCTTGGCCTCGGCGTCGGCCGAGACGTCCTTGTCGCCGTCCGCCCCGTCCTTTGCCGTGGTGGAGATGCGCGGGCCCTCCTGGTCGTCAAGGCCCATCCACACGGCCTTCGCGACCATCGAGTCGCGATCGATCCAGAAGCTTCTCGTGATGAGCTCGAGGCCCTCGTTGGCATCGCAGCGCAGCTCGGTCATGGTGTAGGCGCCGTACGGCAGGGCCGCCAGCGAGTCGTCGACCGGCGCCGAGGAGCCGTCCTCGCCGAGCGAGAACCAGATGCCGGCCTTCGGGTCCATGTCGGCGGCAGCAATCGGGCCCTCATGGCCGAGCAGGGCGTCGTTGGCGTTGGTGTCCCTCGAGTGCTTGTTCCAGCTGCTCGCGGTCGACGCGTCGCCGTTGCGGTCCGTGACCAGCACGTGAATCTCGCCGGTGGCCGCGTTCTCGATGGCGAACGGAACCATGAGGCCGGCGTTGTCGGACTCGCTCTTCTTGGAGAGCTCGAGGTCGTTGCGCACCACCTGGTCGCGGAACTCGAGCGCGGCGCCGTCCGCGGAGGCGCTCACGATCTCGTCGCCGGTGCGGACCTCAAAGGTGCGGGGCTCGCCGTCGGTCAGCAGGTAGCTCCCGTTCGTCGCCGTCTCCCGCACGTCGTAGGTTCCGTACGGCAGTGCGTTGGCCGCGGTCTGCGCGGTGTAGGCGCCGGCCTCGTCGTTCCATGCGGTGGTCAGCGTGGCCACGGCCTCGCCCGGCTCGCGCCACTCGCCGTCAACGAGGACCTTGTGCGCCGAGCGGTTCGTGACGGTGAACTCGATCCCGTCGAGGCCGGGGTGCTCGCCAGGCGCCTCCTTGTGGCCGCTGCCCGCGAGCGCCTCGGACGCCTGCAGCTCCTTGTCGGACTTGGTCACCTGCACGCCGCCGCGGAAGACCTCGTCGGTCACGGGGTCGCCCGTGAGGTCGCACACCTCGCCGGCCTTCACGGTGAACGCGACGGGGACGTCGCTGGCGTCGTAGCCCTCGGGCGCGCCGGACTCGACGATGCGGTAATTGCCCGCGGGAAGCGCGTCGGCGCCGGTCGCGGCGACGTGCGACCCGTCCTCGGGCGCGGTCTTTATCGTGGCGCATACCTCACCGTCGGCGTAGTACTTGCCGCCGACCAGCACGTAGCGGCCGGTCTCGTTAACGACGAAGAAGCTCGCGCCGTCGAGCGAGGCGTCGCCCTGGGGCTCCGCGCCCGCCTCGGAGTCCGTTTTGGCGACCTTGACTCCGCCTGCGGACCAGCTGAAGCTCACGAGCGTCTGGGAGCCGCCGCCGGTCCTGACGCAGAACGCCTCGAACCCGGCGGATACCTTGCCGGCGCCCGCCTTCATCTTGGCGAAGGTCCCGCCGATCAGCTCGGATTTCGCCCAGGAGGCGAACTCGGCGCTCGTGCCGTGCGTGGCAGCCGACTCGGACCCAGAGTAGGCGTAGGCGATGAGCACATGGCTCGCCGCCGCGTACTTGGCGTCGTCCCAGCCGCCGCCGTCGTACCAGCTGCCCGGGAACATCGACGCGTCGAAGCCGGGAGAGCCGAACGAGTACCAGATCGCCGCTGTCACGTCGCCGCTCGGCACGGGGCTCGTCGAGTAGGAGCCCGGCGCGGGCGTCGGGGACGAGGGCTCGGCGCAGTAGGCGATGTTGCCGTCGGCGCTCATCCACGTGGTGGCGAAGCCGCCGTAGGGGATCTTGCCGCCGATGGACACGTCTACCGTGCTCGGCGCGGCGTAGGCGGGCGAGGCCGCCACAGAGGCGAGCAGAGCCCCCGCCGCCAGGATGAGCGCCATGGCGCATCGGAGGAGCTTTTCCTGCAGGGTGCAGTCTTTCGCTGCGTTCATCTTTCCGCCTCCCTATCTCTCGACGCTTCGCTGTGCGCGGGGCGCCTCGTGCTCGGCGGCGCGGCTCGCCTGGCGGGCGTGCTCGGCGCGCTCCGCGAGGTAGCGCGAGCGCCCTGCGTCAACGGCCTCCTTGAGCTGCGCCGGCATGACCTTCACGGTGTCCTTGACCGTGCGTCCGTCCTCGTCGAGCTCGGGCTGGCCGTCCGGGCCCATCACCGTCTTCCTCAGCCACACCTCGCGGTTCGCGAGCAGCGGTATGTCTCGGAAGTCGGCCCCCTTGAAGCGGCTCTCGTTAACGAACATGGGGCTGAACTCGTAGCCTCCCACGTCCATGCCGTCGACGACGGTGCCCTTGGGAAGGGTCGCCGAGTTGAAGGTCCTGGCCTCGCCGGTCGCGCGGTCGGTGTACTCGATGCCCTCGCGCACGAAGCTCTTGTGCAGCGAGAGGTACACGTTCTTCCTCTCTTCCATGTCTTTCCTCCTTTTCGTTTTCAATCGGTCCTTGTCTTCATCCGCCGGGACGCGTGCCCCGGCGCGGTGCCCCTATCTCATGGCGACCGCCCCCTTCCTCGCTTTTCCGCTAGAAGCCGCTCACGATGTCGCGCGCCCAGGAGCCGCTTTTCACGAGGGCCAGGATGAGCAGCACGCACATGGCCAGGTACTGCAGCGCGTAGGTGAGCCCGTTCGCGACCGCGTCGGCCGGGGTACCCGTCCCGGGGTTCGCCCCGGTGAGCCCGCCGAGCACGAGCGGGAACGATATGAGTAGCACGAGGATGATGACGCCGGCGATGCAGACCGCCCCGAAGCTCTTCAGGTAGCCAAGGCCTATCTGGCGCGTGGCGTCCATGCCGAGGAACGCCAGCGGGATCGGGGCGAACGCGGCCATGATGTAGAGCTGGAGCGCGCGGGCCCAGCAGACCACGAGGGCGACGACGTAGGCCGCCAGCACCACGACCCAGCTGATGAGGCTCACGACGAGCATGGCGATGAGCGACGGGATGTCGTCGTCGGTGGTGACGACGGACACCTCGGGCAGGTCGAGCGCGCCTCCGGCGCCGAAGAGCGCCTCGACTCGGTCGATGGCGAGCCCGCAGACCTCGTAGATCGACGCCATCAGGTCGAAGCTGTTCTGTATGAGGAACAGGAACACGGCAAAGAACACGAGAAGGAAAACGACCTCCTTGACGCCGGGAAGGCTCTGGCTGCCGTCCATGCGCTGGGAGATCTCGATGAGCTTCAGGGTGAAGACCAGGCCGAGCACCCCGCACCCGATCGGCAGGATGGCAACCTGCCATACGCCCCGGGCGACGTCGTGCATGGTCAGGTCGCTCGAGCTCGTGAGCATGTGCGCGAAGTCGGCCGAGAGGATCCCGTTCGCGCCGATCGACCCGAGCACGCCCGTTTGCGCCTTGAACATCCAGTTGCAGCAGTCGCGCAGAAGGCCGCACAGCCAATCGTTGACGTCCCCGGCTATGTCGGCGTATGCCGGCTGCACGGGGACGAGCAGGAGCGCGCAGAGGGCGAACGCCGTCGCGGCGGAGATGGCGAACGCCCTTCGGCGTCGCGCCTTGAGCGCCCCCATGGCTACATCGCCTCCAGCGAGCCGCCGCGCGAGACCACGGTGACCACCGTCGAGGCGGGGTCGTCGAGCGTGAAGGTCGTCGACGCGACGTTCCCGGCGTAGTCGAGCCACACCTCTTTGTCCCAGGAGGCACCCGCCGCCTGCGGGGACACCTCCGCCGCCTTCCTGGCGACGGCCTCCTCGATGGCGGCGACGTCTACGCCAAGCGCCTCGGAGAGGCGGCCGTCGGTGCCGGTCACGGAGAACGTTCCCTCGCGTGCCTTCTGGGGCGCGTAGGCCTGCGTCAGGAGGTCGCAGGCCAGGGTGCGGGCGTCCCCGCCGCCCGAGACCTGGATGAGGGACAGGCCTCCCGCCTTGTCGCCGGTTCCCTTGACGTCGATGGGCACGCTGAGCACGCCGTCGGCCTCGGTTGGCTCCTCTGCCGAGAAGAACCAGGCTCGCTCGGTGCCGCCGGCGCTCTCCACCATGGCGCCCTCGACGATCCGCAGCGTGGCGGTCGGGTCGTCGGCTCCCGTCCACACGGTGTTCCAGAGCGCCTCGGCGCCCGAGGCGGCCTTCCCGGTCGCCGCGTCGGCGCCTGCAGCCGCGGGCTGCGCCTGCCCCTGGGGGCTATCCTGCGCGCCTTCCTGCGGGGCGATGGCGCAGCGCGCCGCGCCCGCGCCGAGCGCCACGGTGAGCGCGCCTGCCGCGACGGCGGCCATGACCCTTGACTTTCCCTGCATTGGTTTCTCCTATCTCGCGGTGAGCGCGCAGCTGAAGCTGCCGATGCCGCTCGCTATGCGGCACACGTCGCCCGTTCGCGGCTCGTGTATGTACCTGTCGTCGCCGATGTAGATGGCCACGTGGCCCGAGCGGTAGAGGATGTCGCCGGGCTTCGCCTCCGAGAGCGGTATGCGCCTGAGCTCCTCGTACTGGGAACCCGTGTAGTGGCTTATGCGGATGCCCGCCTGCGCGTAGCAGTACTGCGTGAGCCCGCTGCAGTCGAGCGCCTTGCCGGGGGTCGAGCCTCCCCACACGTAGGGCACGCCGAGCTGGCTGTACGCCGCCTCGACGATCGCGTTCCCGCTCGCGGACGGGTCCTTCAGGTCCTCGACCGTCATGGAGTCGAGCCGGTAGAGGCCCCATTGCGCCATGATCGACTTCAGGGACTCGACGTAGGACGAGTCGGTCGCCCAGCCGGCGTCCTTGAGCCCCTCGGCCATCCTGTCCGAGTCGTGCCCCTCGATCGCCTCGCGGATGAGGGCGTTGCCCGAGTAGCGCTCCGCCTGCAGGAAGATCCTGCTGCGGAAGCGGATGCACTCGGCGTCGCCGGTGAAGCGGATGAAGCTCGCCGTGATCTGGGTGTGCTCGCCGGGCACGTACTCCTCGCTGGTGGCCCAGTTCGCCTTGCCTGCGACCTCCGGGCAGCCCGCGTAGCCCGACCACCACTTCATGCCGAAGAGGTTGTGGTCGCGCTCTGCGAGCCGGCTCATGCGGTCGCCCTGGCCGGACTCCTGGATGATCTGCGCGATGGTGCAGCCCGCCGGGTGCCCGTACTCCTCCTGGCACTCGAGCGCCGCCTCGACCATCTCGTAGGTGATGTAGGGCGGCAGCCCCTCGAGACCCTGCTTGGAGGCCGCGTCGTCCCAGAAGCCGAACAGCGCGCTCAGCAGCTGCGCGACGGCGAGCGCGCAGGCGACGAAGGCCACGATGCCGGCCACCGCCCCGAGCAGGGCGGGCGCTGCGCCCGAGGCCGCGCCCGCGATCGCGGAGGCGGC